>CAZKBE010000070.1:0-1507 GCA_964551115.1 Candidatus Woesearchaeota archaeon | reverse complement strand
TCATGTAATTTGGCAAGGGTATACGTTATTCTTTGCAAGAGCGTTGTTTTTCCTGGGATGATACGGAGTTTAATAAAGATACAACCAAGCAAAAACAAAAACAACAGAGATACAGAAAAGGCTTTGAAGAGTATAATGGAGATGGAAGAGTTGCTGAAGGGCATTATTTTTCAGACCCACGAAATGAACCTTTTTCTTGGAATGATAGAAAAAATTCAAGTCCATATCCATCCAGAAATATGTTAATGAGGTAAGTATGAAAATTATTAGGACATCAAAATTTATAATTAAAAAAGAAAATAAGTCTAAATTAAATTGGGCAGAAATGGTTAAAAAAATGAAAAAGATAGTTTATTTAATTTTATGCCTGATTATAAAATGCAAAAAGATTATGTAGACCCTCAAGCTGCAAAAACTCTTTATAATATATGGAGAACTGGCACAAAAACATCTCATGGCACATTCAGAAGACCATCTACGTTTTCTATGGAAGATGTAAGGGCGATGCAAAAGGAAGGATTAGTTAAATCTGTTGGAGGAGAAGTAGAATTAACAGAAAAAGGAGCCAAAGTTATTAAAGTTATGATTTTGGGAGATGACAAATCTATTTTTGAAGACGATGGAAGAGTGTTAGATTATAATAAAGCGCTTTCGAATACTAAAAATGTTAAAACAGCAGGCAATACTAAAGTAGCCGATAGCTGGTGGGATAGATTTGATAATGAACAGGAGCAAAAGAAATGAAAATATTAAAAACGGCAAGTTATAAAAAGGCAAATTGGGGAAAAAAATATCAGGAATCAGCAACAATAGAATCTAATGGTAAAATGTTGGATGTTGTGTTTGATTATGCTCCTGGCTATGCAGGAAGTTTTTATAGAAGCAATGGAGACCCAGGAGACCCTGCTGAAGACCCAGAAGTAGATGTAATTTCTGTTACAGATTCTATGACAAAACAAATTATTTCAGATGAAATTTTAGATAGTCAATATGATATTGTGGATATTATAAATAAATGCGTCCAGGCTATGGAAGACAAAAGAGGAAAAGAAATTGATGATAGTTTTGAAGGTTTTGATTATGAATCTCCAGTAGACCCAGGAACGAATGGAATTAATCCATTCCAGAGTTCAAAAGAAACTCATTTACAATTTGAGTAGTATAAAAAGCAATATAAATAGAAGAGAGTTGTATTATGGCAGAAAAAGAACGCTTTGTTGTTGTGGATTTCTCGGAAATAGATGATTTAGTAGAAACAAAAGTAGAAAAAGATTTATTGTGGTATGACCATCTTAGACGAGAAATGCTTAAATTTAAAGGAGGTCAGCTTGTATTTGAATACAGGCATGACGACTGGCTAGAACAATTACCTGAAGGAGACAGAGAAAGGCTAGGATATAAAACTCCTTACCGGATGTTGCCAAAGGTTATAGAATTAAAATCTAAAATAAAAGAAAAGAGATTAAATAAAAAAGAAATTTTAGATTGGTTTAAAGGCTATAAAAAT
>CAZKBE010000069.1:0-1578 GCA_964551115.1 Candidatus Woesearchaeota archaeon | reverse complement strand
AACTACCTTCGTCAAAAATTGGATAGGTCTTGTAGTTATAGTCTGAGATTACCATCCCTAAATAAATCATTAGAGGTTTAAAAGAATTTAGATACTAAAAACTCTTTCTAATCCTCGAACTAACTTTCTTTTCACCGGACTAACAAAACACGACCGGATAAATACTTCTCTTGGTTTTTCCTGAGATTTGGCAATGACAATCATTTCAGGTCTGGGTAACTTCGAGAGGGTTTCTAATACTCTTGAAATTCTAGGAGAAAAATCTTCTTCAGCAGAAATGTATCTTTGTTTGCCTGCCAAACCCGAAGTAGGATATTGAACATGTGGTACACTCGCACAACAACTGAAAGCATCTAAATCTATATCGAGGACATATCTTGGATTTTGTAATTTAGGTAGTGGATGATTCAGAAGCGTTAGGTCAAGAAAATAAACAAAGTCTTTGTTTTTCCAATTTACATTTTCCACTCCAAGATTTCTACGAATTTGTGTAGGAGGTATATTCCCCTTACTTACGGGATTAGTACAATAGTGCTGAATAGAAAAAGGATTTATCCACCACACTTCATTGGTTATCTTTTGTTTAATTGAAGGAAGAAGGTAATTTCCACAGTGAGGATTATAACTTCCATCTTCATTTTTTTCAACACCATCCCATAAATCATGATGAGCATCGACGTGAACCACTGCTCTTCTTTTTACTCCTAAACCTCTCCATAAGTGATAGGCTTCATGATGTCCATTAATGACATATGTTGGAATGCCTGCTATTTGTTTTATCATGGAAAATTATTTAGTAGACCACAGACTTACGGCCATTTTTCCAAGGCCGCCCACCTTAAAACTTGGAACAGAAATTTCGTCTAAGTTTAATTCCATCATTATTTGCTCACTTCCAAGAACACTTCCTGTATTAATATAAAAACTATTTAATGCATAATAAACATTAACACCAAGTTTTTTTTGTACTCTAAGATAATCTAAAAAAGTTCTCTCGGATGGTTTTAGCTCTTTAGCTTTTTTAAAAAGAGGTTCTGCTTGAGCATAATCTCCCACATTGTAATAGACTATTCCAAGTAAAGTATTAGCCAGAAAATCTTTGCTAACTAACGGATTAAGTAAAGCATAATGACGCTGTAAATCTAAATCGTCTTGTTTTTGTAAAGCTGCAGAATAAGCTACTCTTGACTTTGAACTAATAGTACCTGCTTTTCTAAAAAGATTAATTGCCGAAGAGTTTAATCCTCTGTTAAATTGAACTAATCCTTCTAACTCAGAATCACCATCACGATTAGACTCAATAAATCTAAAACCTTGTGATGCAACATTCAAATCTTCAACAGTTAAAGCCGCAAGAATATATGCTCTCACCAAGTTATCATTTGTGCCTTCTCTTAAAACTTCTTCAGAATAATCTGCAATAGCTTTTTTCAAATATTTCACATCACCCTTGGCAGCTTCTTGCTTAAATGTTTCAATTAGAGCTTCATCTCTCGCCTGTCTCTGAGTTCTAAGTTTAACTGGCTGATCTTTTAATCCTTTAAAGAAAGATTCAAAGTATTCAAAAAAATCACCTTT
>CAZKBE010000068.1:0-1698 GCA_964551115.1 Candidatus Woesearchaeota archaeon | reverse complement strand
TACTGGTAGCGGTAGCAGAAGAGCAGAAAAATCAATTGTAAGATATTCTAAATCACTAGCTTGGCTGCAAAGGGAAAACACAGTTAATTTGGAAACAGTATTAAGAGTTGCTCCTTATATCTTGTGGCATAGGGTCGCCTGGACTCCAGGTACAGAGAATACGTTTAAAGAAGATACTCGAGAAGACCCCATGGGGCTTTACATAACTAAAACATTACTCGGTGATGGGACAAATGAAAGACCGGGTGTAATCAGGAGATTTAAAGAAAGTTCTTCTAACCACCAGAGAGTTATTGACTTAATTGGTCACGGAAACCTTCAGAAAGCTAAAATGGAAGCGGAAGAATATTCTGCAAAAGGAAAGGGACACCCCATATTTCAAGATATTTTAAAAGAATTGAAGGAGCTATAGTGAATATGTTAAATCCAAGACTAATTGAAACAGCTACAAGATGGATGAATCCTGTGCCAATTGAAAGAGGTCCAAACACAAATAACGCTAGAATAAATGCTAAGTTAGTTGTGCAAAGACAAGATAATGGAAAACCCATAATTAACCTAACTCGTTTGCACGATATAGCAATTAATACCCCTACAAGAACAGATGCATTAAATTTAATGAGAGTATTTGAATGTGGCGGTTGGAGATTCGGAACACAGGGTAAAGCAACGAATGCAGATTTTTTAAAAAATTATACGGTAAATGATGAGAACTTATATGTTGGTATGATGAAAACTGGTTTTTTTAGGGCGGAAACAAAAGATTATTTCCAAGAAAAAGGATACACCCTGATTAACACTCCTAATTTTTATGTTGCAGAAGGTATAGATTCAGATATTCTAAATGAAATAAATCTATGGTTTGATCAACCCCGCTAGTTAATTCCTTATTTGAAATGATTTTAAGTGAATTAGAAAAAATAATGCAGGCTGAATGGAAACAGGTTAGAAAGAGATTTTATTACCCTCAATTACCTTCACCGAGGTTAGTGAAAGATAGAGAAAATGGTTCTATAAACTTAGAAAATCTAGAAATTACAATCAGTGAGCCGTTTATTAGTGGTTTTGAAAACTATGATATTAAACCTGACGAATCTTTAAATGAGGTATTGACCCACGAACTAACTCACTTTATGGAATTTCCTGGAAGCCCCTTGAATATATTAAGATTACAAAAAGCTACACAAAGTATTGAAGAGATGGCTGGAGACAGAGCTAGCTTATTAAGGGCACATTTTACAGAAGCGCAAACGAATATCTATATGTTAAATGATATAAAGCACCCGGCAACTGCAAAAATGAGAAAAGCCTATGGCTTAGGAGAGAATAACCATCTAGGAAGGCTAATGTATGGATTATATCAAGAAGTTTCAGGCCAAGACCTTGGCGTAACCCCCAACTTAAAAGAAAAAAACCTAATCGAGGTACTAAGCAAATTGGATTATCTTAACAAAAGAGCGGAAATAGTTAACATTACTCGTTTTGCCAGCGTTCTTAAGGAATATCATACCGAACAAAACAAGGGATCTAAAAGAAATGGGGGAGATAACTCTGATGCAAAAGAATTCTTATTAAAAAAAGGTTTTGAAGGATTTACAGAGAATCAAATAAGAGAAGCATTAAAGATTTTTTCATTAGAGTGTTCTAACTCTAGAGAATTTGAAGGGATAGTTAAACAAATTTTAAAGGAAGGCGGTT
>CAZKBE010000067.1:0-1778 GCA_964551115.1 Candidatus Woesearchaeota archaeon | reverse complement strand
ATATATGTTTTTCCAAGTAATGTGACTATCTCTTGCAAATTTTTAACCATAGCAGAAAAGCCTTCTTTAGATGGTTCCCAAGATTCATACTTGACCTCTGTGCATGAATCGTGCAAAGTCTGAATCATACCTTTAAGTTTTTCTTTAAATTGATCGTTCATGATTATTCTCCTTGTTAAATTTTGCTCTTAGTTCACTCAATGTTAAGGTTAGTTCTCTATTTTCTTGCCGAAAGATAAAAACGCCAAGTCCTCTTGCATCTAGCCTATACCCAATTGATTCCATGTACTGCAAGCACTCGTTAAGTGTTATGACTTTAATGTTTGTTCTCCTTGTAATTTTGAACTTTGTAATAGTTATCATTCACATAAGGAAGATCATCCTCAGTATCAATTAACATTACGCAATCTGAAAAAGGATTGTATGCGTAGTCACCAAACTTTATTTTTCCATAGTTTATCTTAAAGATATTCTTTTGATCAAGAATTGTGAGCAATCCCTTATAATTCTCCGCTGTCCACTTATCATTGCCCAATTTTTCTTTAAGGGTAAACTTTTCCGCTATGCTATCACTATCAACACGAACAACATCAATGCCACTTACAAATTTACTCATTTTAATCCTCCTTGTTGGTATACATATCTATTCGTTTGGCCAGCACTTTTATTTAACAAGAATTTAAATTTCTTTCTTTTCTTGCATATTGTCTAAATTTTCAATGTCAAAAGTAGGGTTAGGCAAGAACCTAAATTGACCACTACGAAAATGGCGAAGCTTTCCATCTACTTCAGAAACTATGGCGAACACATCATTTGAAAATGCTCCACCATCTCGAACATACACAAGCAAGCCATAACCAAGATTGGTTTCTACTGGCATTGGATTTCTAAATTCGTACAACATTTAACCTCCTTAGTTATGGAATATATTTTTGCATAATTGCATATTTACAATTATAAAACTTTCCATCATGTATATAGATTCGATCACTATTGCCCCAGTAACTTGCTTTTTTCATATCCTTTGGATCAACATCGTTTAGAAAAGGAATATGCGGGAAGCATCTTTTAATGATCGCAATCTTATTATCTTCCTTCTCGTTCCTACCTTGTACATATACAAATATGCTTTTGCAAGTAATTACATATTGATATGTAAGAGTAAGATTTAAGCTATATGGAGCATCTATTGGTTTTTTCACTTCTTTGCATGATTCAATACCTACAAGCTTGATGTAGACATCTTCCATATCTACCCAATCGGTTCTTTTTAACCCATCCTTTTTCAAGGTTGTAATCTTATACCTATATGTATTGCTTATACCGCTATACTCTTTTGTGAATGTAATCATGTTTAATTCTCCTTAAATACAACTTGGTTCAATTGAAGACTTACAGCTAATAGAAGACGATGTATAGAACAATTCTCGGCCAGAAGAAAAGATATTTAAGTTCTCGGCCTTGTCCATGTTTGTACCATTATGACCCACCCAGTTTGGTGCAACTCTTGGGTTATATGATAATTTCATATGGGTATTTGGAAAAATCTTGTTTATATAGTTCATGTTTGCTCGCCCACCAGCAGTATCATCTCTGTAAACAACTAGGTTCTCACATAAAATCCATGCACAAACAGTCTTATTACCTCCACATTTGATCTTTGTAGCTGTAGCCACATGATTGACCAATTTGGCATTAATCATCTGCATACACACATTTGATGGGTCGCAATAGAATGGCTTGCCACTTGGCTTATTAGGTGAAGCATCGCCAGTAAT
>CAZKBE010000066.1:0-1830 GCA_964551115.1 Candidatus Woesearchaeota archaeon | reverse complement strand
CAAAAACACAATGATAGTCTTCATTTTAAAGACTTTGAGAACACCAGAAAGTCTATAGAAGAAATTAATACTGTGCGAGATATATTGTTTGCAGCAGAAGAAAGAGAAAGGAGCAGAAACTAATGAAGTACAATATTTTAGCAAATGGTGAGCTAATAGCTACAATGCGTGGAGATTTTAAGGATGCAAAATCCCCAATTCTTCTAGACGATGAAAGCACACCTTACCAAGTAGGCGATTTTAGCCACAGACCAAAAGTTGCTGCCGAGGCTATTCTGCTATGGGAAAGCTCAGTTAAGGGATCTCGCAGGGTATCTATACTCACAGATGATGAGGGCGAGCGATTTGTACTGGCCGATATTAGTATAGTTGAGGGTGTATAAGATAGGGATTTAAACTTTTTAAAGGAGATATAAAATGACATCAATAGAAGATAAACCTGTTAAAGCTGGAAGAAAAGTAGTTGCAGATAGCGTAATACTTTATAACCTATACAATATTGTAGATCGTGTAGAAAATACTATAAAAGAATCAGTTATTAATGTTTACGCAGATAGATATCGTGTAAACATCTGGCAGGGAACGAACAACCCATTCTTGCCAAAAGCTGGAACTATAGCTGCAAGCTACTTTATATCTGTTGATTCAAGCGGTAAAATAAAGATTTTCAACAGCTAAGAAGGAATCAGATGAAAATAGATAAGGCAATCGATATGCTTAATCAAGCAAAAATTGATGGAGCAAAAGATGTTATCTTTGCTTTTTGGGAAGCAAAAGAATTTAGCAGGAAAGCAAAGAAAACATTTACCAACAATATTGTTTGGTCAAACATAGCTGATTACATACACGACAACATGGATTGGAAATACATACATAATGAACTACAAAAAATGATAGATAAAATAAAAGTTAAAAATGAGTAAATATTTTCATGTGACAAACGAATAAGCAAATAGAGAGGGGATGAGATGGAGTTTTGGGAAGAAGAAGTAGCTGATCATATCTGTTATATAACAGGTATTACTAAGCAGACTGCTTTTGCAATAATAATGTCAAATAGTTTTATATTTATGCAAGGATGGGCAATGGGCGAATCAGCATTAAATATAGCTAACAGGATTTTAAAGGAGTATGTCGATGAAAAAATTAGAAAGTCAAAAACAATTGTTTGAAGATGTTTTTGCAGTAGAGCATATCCATTCAAGCAAAAAGAAATTGGTTATTCGTACTGATGTGTTTGAAGATGGCATTATCGTGCAGAAGGTATCTGCTAATTGCACAATGCTTTATATCAACGATCTTGATTATATGGCTAAGGGAGATGTTCTTGATGGGAGCATTCAGATAATATTTTTCCCAATATCACACAAAGAATTAAATAAAAGATTTAAATTGCTTGCGGAATGTATTTCAAAAAAGGAGGAACTATGTGGTACGAAGACAGAGAAAATCTAGTGGCTCTAGCAAATTACCTTAAGGATGATGGAGAGTGGCGAAATTCTAGCACTAAGGAGCATAAGGATGATCCTGTGGGGCGAATGATCTACTTTCTATCTAAGCCTTGGAAGTGGCAAGAAGAGTGGGAAATGTTTCAGAAAACTAAAGAACTTACTAGGAGTAATTAAATATGAGCCAGCAAATTGAACAGCTAACTAAAGAAGATGATTTCCCAATACACATTAGGGAAACACAAATTTATCACTACTACTCAAAAGACTCTAGGCTTTTAGGCTTAGTTCTTAAGATGGATGCAAAAATGAAGTCTTCATTGAATACCAAGGCAAGCTATTTAGTCTGGAACAATGATCAATTTTTGGGGCAGTTCTTTAC
>CAZKBE010000065.1:0-1862 GCA_964551115.1 Candidatus Woesearchaeota archaeon | reverse complement strand
ACATGAACAAGATCACTACATTTAAGGAGAATAACATGATTAAGACTAGAGATAAATTATTGGCAGATGTAAAGAAGTTTGTATCTAAGTATTGTGATACTGCTGTATATACCGCAGAGGAATGGCAAAAGAAAGAAAGTCAATGTCATTTCGGTGAAGTGGTATTTGTCGCAGAAGGTGAGCTTTATTACGCCCTAAATGGTCAGCATGGGCGAAAAGAAAAGGATGCGATCATTAAGATAGCTAGGAAACACCAATGCTATATCGAAAAGGGTTTCGGTTGGTCGTGGCACTTTTGTAGTGTAGAGGGATTATAAAATGGATTACACACATAAGATATCTAATCTTGGCGATGGCTATCCATATGAAGGTGAGATCATCATAGATAATGAAAAGAATATTTTGAGATGTATTAGCGTATCAAATATTCACTTGGAGCGATGGGAAAGGAACTGGGTATATGCTCTTTGCGAACCAGTAACTTTGCCTTTGAATAGAAAAGCTATTGAAAAACTTTACGATGTAAGGAGTATTAAATGCTTAAAAAATTAAAAAGGATTGGGCGAGGTCAGAATCGTTATTCTGTTTATGACAATGAAGGTATAAAAAAACAAAACTATTATGTTTTAGCAAATAGCCATAGTGCTGCTGATTATAAAGTTAAGCAACAATTCGGTGAATATGCTAAAGCTGGTTGGGAAATAAGCACAAAAGATTGGGAATGGATGACAGAAGACCAAGAAGTTATTGTGCAACCATCTAAAGTTAAACAGTTATTTGCATCTTCTATTCTATTATCTATAGCAATGGTCGTATCTGCTGGTTTATACAATGTATTTTTTAAATAGGAGTTTAATCATGGCAAGAGTAAAAATGGTTTTAGAACTAGACTTTGAGGTAATACAAAAGACTAAGGCGAGCATTTTAAATCTTGCTATGAGTCTTAGTGAGGGCGAGAGAGAACCATTGAGTGTAGTAATGAACATACTAGATTCAATACAAGATCAAGCAATTGATAACACAGGCAACAATTACACAGTTAAACAGGTATACGGATCATAGTTCTATGGAATCGTAGCTCAATCTGGCAGAGCAATTTGCTCATAACAAATCGGTTGCTGGTTCAAATCCAGCCGATTCCACTAAATTAATCAACCTGTCATGCGAATAAGTATATGTAAGGATGGCAGAGATATGGATAAGCTTTAGTCTTATATTAAAGGCACACTACAGTAAGGAGAAAAAATGATTGATGAAAAAGACATTGAGAATTTTGTAAAGTTAAACAGATGGGATCTTGCTCATCTTGCCATTAAACATAATGAAACTGAATTAGATAAGCTGCGTGAAGAAGTAAAGATGCTGCGTGAACAATTAAAATTACTTAAGGAGATCAAATGAACAAAGATGCAATGACTTTTATTCTAATATGTTCTTGTGTAATTGGTTTTATTAAAGGTATATTTCCAAGTAGAGGTGACTAATGACAAAATATAAAGAGAATGATGTGGTTGTTTGCAAAACAGCAGAGAATAACTTTGCGATTTACACCTTGGTCAGACCTTGGAAAGTTTATAAAAAATGGCTAGCTGTTGGAGCAGATAAGAATATTTATCGGGTACATGAAGATGATATTATGGATAAAGATGATCGAGACAATGTTTTAGAGCTAACTAGTTATATTAAAGCATTATCCGAATATTTATTTACAAGTAAAGTTTATTAAAGGAGAACAATCATGACTAATGTATATCTACATCTTGAACAGATTGAAATATTAATTGAGTCTACCACAGTATTACTTAAGCAAAAACACAATGATAGTCTTCATTTTAAAGACTTTGAGAACACCAGAAAGTCTA
>CAZKBE010000064.1:0-1869 GCA_964551115.1 Candidatus Woesearchaeota archaeon | reverse complement strand
ATCCTAGCATCATTGGATGTCTAACTAATTTGTAAAAAAAATTAATTTGAAATTTTGAATTCTCAAGTTGTTTGTTTTTTAATTTATAATAAATCTGTTTTAATCCGAATAATTCAAAATGATCCGTCATAAAACTCGAAAATAATATAATCATCCAACCACACACATATATAATAAAAAAAAATATAGTAAATAATCTATTTTCTAATACCCAGATAATGAACTTCCTACAAAAAAGTGGACAAATTTCCTTAGCCCCTATGCTGCGATTTTAAATTTGTTAATAATAAGTTGATTAAATTCTAATATTGTTCTATTTTCCAGATGCTTATGTCTTCTGTGAGTATTATAGAATCCTTCAATGTATTCAAATATTGAGAGTTCAGCCTGTTTTCTGGTTTCATATCTATTCTGATAAATAAGTTCCATTTTCAGCGTTTTAAAGAAACTTTCCGCCACTGCATTATCCCAGCAATTCCCTTTCCTGCTCATACTTCTAATAATTTGTTTGTTTTTTCCGACCATAGATACAAACTCCTTACAGGCATATTGAACCCCTCTGTCAGAATGGAAAATGAGTGAATCCGTTTTCATTAATGGACGATTGGAAAGAGCCATTTTAAAAGCAGCCATGCTCGTGTCTTTAGCATACATGGTAGAACTCAGAGACCATCCAATTACTTTTCTATCAAATAAATCTATTACAGTGGTAAGATACAACCAACCCTGTTTGGTTCTGATGTAAGTGATATCCGATACCCAGGCAGAATTGGGTTTGTCCACCGAAAAATTTCTGTTCAAATGATTTTCCACAACAGGATATTTATGGGATGAATCGGTAGTCACCTTAAATTTCCTTTTCAATATACTTCGTAATGAATGCTTCTTCATCAGTCTTGCTACTCGCTGCTGAGACGCTTTTATTCCCAATGATTCCAGTTCTTTAGCTATTCTGGGACTGCCATACCTGCCTTTATAAAGAGCATATATTTTCTTGATTTCATCACTCAGCATTTGATTATACAATGTTCTTTTTGATGGAATCCCAACAAGCCATTTATAATATGAACTTCTGCTCACTCTTAGTACTTTACACATCTTTTCAACAGGAAATATAGTTGTATGAGATTCTATAAAACGATATTTTACCTGCCGCTCCTGGAAAAGATGCTTACCGCCTTTTTTAGGATTTCATGCTCCAATTTTATCTCAGCAAGCTCTTTACGCAAACGAATGTTTTCCAACTCTTCTTTACTCTTTTCCTTTATGGTAGATGCTCCTGTCAATTTTCCTGATTTAAACTCCTTGCTCCAACGCTTGATATTGTCTGGATTCACTCCAAGCTCTCTTCCTAAAGAGGTCATACTGCATCCTCTCTCTTCTAATAATTCCAATGCCTTGAGTTTAAACTCTAAACTGTAATTCTTTCTCCTGTTTTTCATCTCTTAAAGATAGAGCATGGGGGCTTAGCTTTTGTGTCCACCCAAAGGTAGTAACTCCATCTTTCTCTTTCTTGGCTTCCTGCAATTGATTTTGAAGATCTTTAATTTCCTGAAATTGTTCTGAGCGTATAACCTCATTTTTAAGAAATTCGGAAAAAAGCTTTTTGACGGCTTCACCGTTATTAGTCATTTTAAATTTATTCAGGATTTTTTCAAAATTATCTTTGTCCTCTTTTGTCAATTCTTTGACATAGATTATATCGGGTCTTGGATTAATTCTCGCCATTATTATTGGGTATTTTTCTTACTGAATTATGCTTTTTTAAATGAGAATTTACAATATCTCGCCACTGTCTTTTTTGTGAAATTTCATTCGGATATTTAACATTAAACAAGTAATTAAACAACATCGGTTTATGAGTATTAT
>CAZKBE010000063.1:0-1919 GCA_964551115.1 Candidatus Woesearchaeota archaeon | reverse complement strand
TATAGCCCTATAGTCTAGCGGTCAAGGATATCGCCCTCTGAAGGCGGTGACCCAGGTTCGAATCCTGGTAGGGCTATTCTATATGCCCGAAAGAAATGTAGAGTTTTCTAATATGATTTAAATGTAAATGGTTTGAATCGCTTCAACCGAACATAAAATAGGTTGGAGTACCTCTTAGATTTCAATTTGAGGGGATTCAGGAAAAATCAAAGTTCCCAAAAATTTACAAAAGATTTTTTAGGACCTTTAGGGCTATATTTCCCTAAGAGTACATTTCATCTTGGTTTAGTTCGGTGTTGGATGCAAGACCTGGCAAACGACCAATCAAATCATTATAAATGTCCTCTTCGTATTCGGTTCCCTCGTAAGAATTAATTATAGCCTTAAGACTCATACGCGTGTCAGAATAGATGTCGGCAGAAGGATCATCTAAAAAAGCCATTAAAACTTCTTTTGCCCTCTCGGGAGTATAAATTACCTCACAATTCGGGGCTGTTTGATCTAACAAATATCTGTGGACTTCGGATAGCCGAGCATCGATTTCAACCTTTTTACCAACATATGATTTAAGCTTTATATCTCCCCCAACCCTTAAGTATATTTCTTTCTGTAATCCTATTATCTCTCCCAGATCTTTTTGTATATCGCTATAGCCCCACGAAATTTTCTTTTGTTCTTTTAATGCTTCTAAAAGGCTCTTTGTTTGGAATAGATAAGAATCTATATCTGAAACAGTTTTTGAAAACTCTTGGGGAGTAATAATAAAAGAAATAGTGGGTTCAGATTCTATAGTATCCATGATTTTTAAGCAAGATAATGCTTGGTTTTGCATAGTTATTCTAACTTCTAAGGAGATCTTGCCTTGCTCAAAAAGACTGTTTGCAAATAGATTATTAATCCCGCATGTAGCTTTCACTCTTTCTGTTTTACTAATCATCTCAGATACTTTAATAAAGGCAAAATCTAAGATAATTTTCTGTTCCTCCTCCGTTCTCGAATAGATCTCATAGCCATCCCCAATAAAAGAATCCTTTGTTTTCTTCTCCAAAAATGAATCGCTCTGAATACTATGAAGTCCCTCGTGTAAAAAGATACTTAAAACAAAATCTTTATTCATTTCTAGATAAGGGTTTAAATAAATTTTCTTTATTTCAGGATCAAAAAAACCATAGGTACTTGATTCTGAATCTGTAGAAAAATTAGGGTGGTCTTTCCACCTAGTACAATCATAAATCACCTCAACACAAAAATCTTCATCTATATTCAAACTTGACCAATCAGGATTATTCAATTTTCTATACTCTGCTTTCCTATCAAAAATCTCTGAGATATTAGATCTATCTAAATTTTCACACTTTTCGTCATAAATTGTAGTCATAGCTTCCCAATAACACAAATTATCTGGGATCTCAAGCTCTTTTTTTCTTTGCTCAAGTCCTAAACGACATTCTTCTTCAGATAATTCCTCAAAATTTCCGGAACCTTTAAATTCTAAAATAGACAAAGCCGGCAAGGCCGAAGTTTCCGTTTTATAATCCAAGGCTTTTAACACCTCTCCACAATTCTTTCCGTCGACAATAGTTTTCTTTAAATCTCTGTCAGAGACCCCTGAAGCTCTAATCAAACTACATTGGTTATCTTTAAAGGCTTGATTAGCCAACGGACAAGAAGGTTTTTCATAGACTTCATTTAAAAAACCCTTTCTTACGGCCGTATCAATAAAATAACAACTAACTATCATCTCTCCGCCTCCTTGAATCTTAACATATTTAGCAGAGTTACAATAAGCTTCTTGTTGTCTAGAAATCTCATATTTACAGCTTTCTACGGCAATTGCAACCGAAGGATCATTTACATCAATTAATCTAGTTCCACTAGAAAAGAAATTCCAAGAAAAATAAATAACTAAGCCGGTAACT
>CAZKBE010000062.1:0-1920 GCA_964551115.1 Candidatus Woesearchaeota archaeon | reverse complement strand
AGGAGCTTCATAGAACAAGGATGCTATTATCCAGGGTGTATTTTTCCAGGAACATGGGGCTCTAGCGATTATGTAGATCAAAATACCTTTGAAGAGATACTGAGAGCAGAAACTTTTGAAGAAAGTAAAGAAATCTTTAACACAGAATCTAAAGAAGAGCAAATGCAAATTAGGAGGGGTTCAGAAAGAATTTTTCCTAATGAAAGATTTGTTAGAAACATTAGAGAAATTGTGGAATGGTATAAGAAATGTAATCAAGCAGGATTTGATCCTTCAAAAATAATCGTAAGAGAAAATGCAAGAACACTATATGTGCCTGATGAAGGAGATTGTTGTGGTAGAGACCCTATGTTTCAATAGTGATCCAAAAAAGAGGTGATTTTTTCTTTTTTAGATACCTCTAAAATATGTTGTTGGTTTATCCACAACATATCTTTATCTAACATTTTTGTTAAATAGAATTATGGAAAACAAAATCAAACAACTGAAAGGAGGTGAAGAAAAATGAATGAAGAAAAACTCTGGATGAATTCCCCTGGGCAGATTGTAAAAGAGTCTCTAGAACCTCTATCTAAACTAGTTAGACAACAAAAGAAAATTTTATTGGCGAATCCCGAATATCAGAAATTTGTAAACCTTGAAGAAAAACTTAGGAGAAGATGGGAAGGAAATACAGCAGAGGGAATATGGGAAAGAAGATATAGAGAGTTTCACAGACACCATTCTCCAAAGGTTTTATTTGATAAATATACTTCCTCGAAAAATGGGGATTGGGACCATGTGATCTTTAAAGAATATCTAGATACAGAAGGTAAACCCTCCAAGGTTTATTCCCTAAACTCTGAATGGAGATATATTGCCATGGCAGGAAATTATAACACAATAAAAACCTTATCCTATTTTAGGTTTGAGGAGGGCTTTAGACAAAAGGATATTATTGAAAACCTAGAAAGACAACTAGAAAATGGCAGGTTATCTACAAACGAATTAGAGCTTAAGAAAATGATCCGGGAGATTTCAAGGGGAGAGGGATGAAGATGATCCTGGAGAGTTGATAAAACAACTGTAGTTTCCTTCCCCACAACAACTCCAAAAGATATAAATAGCCAGAGCCATTGAATAAAATATGGAATTCGACCAAATTCGTGAGACATTAAAACAAATTGGTTTGGGCCATAACGAATCTAAAATATATCTAACACTTTTAAAAATTGGCCCGAGCATGGCGGGAAAGGTTGCAAAAGACAGCAATATAGACCGAAGTGCTTGTTATGACTCATTGAAAGCTCTCTCGAAAAAAGGACTTGTGAGTTATTCTATCGAAGCAAACAGAAAAAAGTTTTCCGCAGCAAGCCCGGGAAGAATTAAAGCTTATCTTAAAGAGAAAGAAGAACTTGTGGAACAAGTTTTACCGAACTTAAAAGATTTGTTTGAAAAAACCGAAGAAAAATCACAAGTAAATATGTACAAAGGTTTGAAAGGTTTGAAAACTGTTTTCGAAGATATCTTACAAACTGCAAAAGGAAAAGAAAGTTTAGTTATTGATTCTTCTGGAAAGTTTGGAGAAAGGATGCCCTATTATCTCCCCCATTTTGTAAAAGAAGTTGAAAAGAATAAAATAAAGATAAGACATATCGTTAGGAAAGATAAAACAAAAGACCTACACCCTAGCAAAACGACAGAGTTAAGATTTTTCCCAAGGGCTGTTGATGAACAAACTATTACAACCAATATTTATGGGGATAAAATTGCCTTGATTCTTTGGACAGATGTCCCTGAAGCGGTGATAATAAAAAACAAGGCAGCTGCAGAAGCGTATAGAAGTTATTTTGAAATTCTGTGGAAGAGTAGTGCTAGAGAATCAGCCTAAATAACTTCTTTTACCAGCTTTAGCGTCGCTAACAAAACTAGTTTCTATCT
>CAZKBE010000061.1:0-1931 GCA_964551115.1 Candidatus Woesearchaeota archaeon | reverse complement strand
CAAGCATACAGCCCTTTCAAGGCTGTGACCCGGGTTCGAATCCCGGTAGGAGCGTATTTAATCTATCGTTTTATTTATCTTGAAAATTATTGGCTATTCATGTCTTTTTTGCCGCAATTATATATCCTTATATTCAGAGCCGGCTAAAAAGGGAATTTGAGACAAGTTTATATTCGACAAGAGGCGTTTTACAACCACCTAAAAGTGGGTGGCAAATTTCTAGACATTTTGGGCATATTTTACTATATTCCCCATTGTACTTGGCAATATTTAAGCATTAAAGGCTAGCAAGATATATCTCTTTTAGAACCAAAACAGGGATAATTAACTCTTTTAAACTCTTCTAATATTTCTCTCATGCATTAGGGATAACAAAGATTTAAAAGCCAAAGGATGCTATATATATTATGGCAAAACAGAAGCCGGGTGTACAAATAAACGATTTAATCTTTAAGGAGTTAATCAAACGAGGTTATGCTTTGGAGGGTAAAACTCGTGTCTGGAATATTGCAGATTCAAAATTATGGTATTTGACCCCCGAACAGAGTCAAGGTTATTTGGATTTAGAAAATTCTAAGGATTATCGAACAGAAGTTACAGAAAAGGAAATTAGCTTAATTAACACAAATATTGATGAGATAATCGAAGAGTTGGGCAATGAACCTATAAATGTAATTGATTTGGGTTGTGGTGATGGTAAAAAGGCAATAATTTTTTTAGATAAAATTAGGCAACAGATGAAGACAAAAAAAGGTATTCAAAAGAAAGTTAGATACTGTCCTATAGATATCAGCGGTTATATGGTTGAGAAAGCCCTTAGCCGTGTAAGAGAAACAGATATTGAAGAAGTAACTAAGTTTCAATGGAATATATCCGATTTTGAGAATATTGAAAACGTAGCTTCCGTTCTCAGATATGGTGAATACAAGAAGAACTTATTCCTATTACTTGGAAATACGCTAGGGAACTTTGAAATAAACGAACTATTGTATGAAATTAGAAGTGCTATGGAATCTGGCGATATACTCGTAATCGGCAATGGCCTAGATAATCGACATTCTGAAGAAATTTTGAAAGCATATACAAATCCTCAAGTGAATAATTTTCTAAAACATATTCCCCTTCAGCTAGGCTTAAAAGAGGAAGATATCACCTTTAGCACAAGGTTTAGACATTCTCGTGTCGAATTAATCTATTCTATAAATAAAGAAAAGGTAATTGAATTTAACCAAAAAAAGCTAATATTTAATGAAGGAGATCAATTATTGGTCTCTGTATCCTATAAATACTCTGCAGACAATTTCAAGTCTTTTCTAAAAATGTATTTCACCAAATCAGAGATATTTACCTCAAAAGATAATTCTTACGGTTTGGCACTTTGTAAAAAATAAAAGTTCTCAATAAATAAAGAACTAAAAATAAAATCTTATTTCTTTAATGGAATTACTAACCATGCTACGAGATACGCTAAAATTCCGAAACCATATCCAAGAACAGTTATAGCCCAAATTAATCTTATGATCACTGGATCTATCTTGAAATATTCTCCCATTCCTCCACAAACTCCTGCAAGTATCTTGTTTTCTTTAGAACGAAAAAGTCTTTTTGGTTGGTTTGTTTCTTTTTTTACTACTTTCTTTTTTGCCATTTTATATTTACCTCCTTTTTGATTTAATCTAAATATGAGCCCACCAGGATTTGAACCTGGGACCCCCGCCTTCCTTAGATCTTTCCGAGGAAAAACGTTTCCAGTGAAACGCATTCATATAAGAGCGGTGCTCTACCGGGCTAAGCTATGGGCTCACATAATCTATCTAAATAAAATCCTATAAAAAGCTTGTGTTTATTGAATTTTTTGGAAAAAGGATCTAAAGTTTTTTCACTTTTAAAACTAAAAAGATTTATAAATTGAGTTTTAATAATTATTTTTA
>CAZKBE010000060.1:0-2005 GCA_964551115.1 Candidatus Woesearchaeota archaeon | reverse complement strand
TTGTTCTTATAGGGCTACTAGAGCAAAAAATTGCTATAGAGAATTGAGTGAGAATATAATTGGACGGCAATAGGCGCATTATTTTTTTAGGAGAACTATTTATTCTTTTGAATGTTTTGCATTAAACTTTTGAAGTTCGTTATAATTATCCATTAAAGGATTCATCATCTTAGACATTGTACCATGTATGTTTTCTAAATCTTTTTGAACCATTTTAGTTGATTCACCAAACTCGCCGATTTTACCAATTATTGCTTTTTGAATTACATCCAGGCTAGCTTCTATTCTTTTTATTCTATCTTTTAGTTCTTCTACATCTCTTTGATTTTGATTCTTTGCCTGGGTTAGTACATCTATTTTTTTATTTATTTCCTGTGTCTTTTCATTAATTACTTGCTGAGCAATATCTGTCATTGTTTCCGTACTTCCGCCCTGGTCTTGATAGTATCCAGCACCATACTCTTGTTGTGCAGGATAATCTGTATACGGTTGTTCTCCTTGTATGGGATAGCTTCCTTGAGCGTTATCTACCGGTAGATAGTTACCGCCGGAAGTATAATCTCCTATGGAATTTTCTTGAACACTCGATTCATATTGTTCGGATCCTTGAGAAACTGCGCTCTTTATTTTTGCTTGGTTTAGAGAGTCATTTATCTCTTTCATCTGAAATCCTTCCTGCTGTAAAACATTAATAATCTCTTGTTCTGCAAATCCTTGTTGTTGTAATTGTAAAAGTCTATCTAGTGCTGCCATATTACTTATAATTTTCCTGGCTTTTTATTCTTTTCTAAGCCTTCTCTTTTGTTTAATTCTAGGTATTTGATAAATAATTCTTCTAAATCTTTTTTTCTAACAAATTCTATTGGTTGAAAATCTTTTAGCATTCTTTCAATTAAAATGATCTCATCTCTACGAATCCATTTTTCAGATTCTTGCGAGATACTTAGCACACTTCTCTTCAAACCATTCAATTCTTTCTTTATCTCCGCATTTTCTTTTTCTATCTTTAATATCTTTTCATCAAAATCTTCTTTAACAAATATAAAGTTTTTACTTATCAAATTTACTTTTTCTCGTGTATTGTTGGTTCTTTCTTCCAAATCATTTATTCTAATATTTATATCCGCAGTAGGGTCTGGATTATAATTTGGATCTACCTCTGAATTTGTCATGTTTATATAATCTTTCTTAGATTTAAATAGTTTCTTGTCTAGAAAAAATAGTCTGGCTGTATCTAATTGCCTTTTTTAATAGATCCTGCTCGTTTCTCAAACGCTTAGGTAAGTATCTCCCCTAATATCTAGAGCTCTATCTACTTTTAACCACCCAAATATTTTTAACCTATGTTTTCCTAAATTCTAAGATTAGAGATGATATTTGAAAAAGAGCCACTATTTGCAACTGAAATAAAAAGAGAGTCTGGAGAGAATGTTTTATACATAAATTTCATCGGGGCTAATTTTGTTCCCTCACTTTCTTCTTCTCCGCAGATTATGGCTAGGACTATTGATCTGCTTGCGGAAAATTCAAATATCTCTCGTTTGGTATTTGTCCAGCAAAGAAATTACTCTTTTTCTTCAACCCAGGTAAATATGCTCTTAGAAGTAGCTAGTTTATACAAGTTTCTTATGAATACAGAAAGAGTCTTATCTGAAGAAAAGTTAAGGCTTTTTCAAGATCCTTCAAGAGCATTTAATTTTTTATCGGGGTTATTAACTACTATATTAAAACAGGATCCAATACTTGCCTATAGATTGCTAAGGGACGAGATAAACAAGCTTAAGGGTTCTGATTTCTACAGGGGCTTTTTAGAAAATATTCTTTCTAGTTTCAATCAACTTTCTTTAATTAAACTATCTCAAGAAAATATAGACTCGCCAACTATGAAGGGCAGAGAAATATATTCCGATTTATTCAGACCAGATATTATTCCAAATTTTACGTTTACCAGAGCTATACTTAAAATACCTGAGAATTGTGAGATTATAGAAGAGTATGAAATTGG
>CAZKBE010000059.1:0-2041 GCA_964551115.1 Candidatus Woesearchaeota archaeon | reverse complement strand
TGTTAGAGTTGGGTGTTTTTGGTGGAAAATATCTAACGGATTGTAAAAAAGAATTTCCCGGGAATTGGTTTTCAAAAGCTAAATTAAATCCAAAGTTTCATGACCCGAGTCTAAACTTTTTCAAAGTAAATGCCTCTCAGCCCTTATCTGTTTGGATAAAAAAAGGATGGATCTTTCAAGAAGATCCAAGGGGTTGGTTTCAATGGTATTGCAGATATTTTATGGGTAGAAGAATTCTAGAGATAGATAGAATACAAATAAAACGCTGGCAAGCGTTTAAAAGACACATTAGCCAAATTAAAAAAAACTGTCCAAAAGGATATATTTTATGTCGTCCAAAACAAAGACAAGCATTATTGCACTGGGCATATGACTCTAGAAAAATATGAATACTCAAGAATTCCTTAAAAAAATTGAAATAGAATTAAGAATATCGAAGAATTCTCCAAATACTATCAAAACGTATTTAAAGAGTAATTTAGATTTTTTAACTTTCTTAAATAAACTGCCAGAAGAAGTTAATGAAGACGATTTAAAGTATTATCTTTCTGAAAAACTTTCCCAAAGAGCAGCAAGTTCTACAATTCAGTTTTTAGCAGCCATCAAATATGCCTATTCTTCAATAATTAGAAAAGACATAACTCTTGGTATACGCAGGCCAAAAAAAGAAAAAAAGATTCCTTCGGTTTTAACTAAAGAAGAAATAAAAGAACTCTTCAATGCGATAACAAATAAGAAGTCTAAACTTATGGTTTCTATGCTATACGCTTGTGGTTTAAGAGTCTCTGAAATAACTACCTTAAAGATAAACGATTTTCATTTTGAAGAAGGAATTGGCTATGTAAAGCAAGCAAAAGGTAGAAAAGATAGGATGTTTAATATTCCCTCTTTTTTGATAGATAATTTAAAAAATCAAGTAGTGACTCAAAGGGAAAAAGGAGAAGAGTTTCTTTTTACAGGTCCAAAAGGGAAGATTACTTCAAGGAATATACAAAAAATTGTTGAAAAAGCTTCTAAACATACAACAATTAGAAAGGAAATTCATTGTCATACCCTTAGGCATAGTTTTGCAACACACTTATTAGAACAGGGAACAGACATTCGGAAAATTCAGGAACTCTTGGGTCATGCAGATCTTTCAACAACGCAAATTTATACCCATATTTCTAATGATGAGTTAAAGAAAGTCAAAAGTCCGATAGATAGTCTAAATTAGTATGTTTTATCTCATGTTTATTTAAATAGCATTATTTATATCTAATTTAATGTTTTATGATACTCCTTCCAAGAGATTGAATGTAGCATTAAGTAGTTCAAATCATGGAAGAGATGAGGAGATTTTTGTTGCGGCTTTCTCTTTTAATCCATTGCATGCGCAGTATACTAAATCTTCATTAAATCTAGCTTCTAGAAGAAAAGAAGCTATTTCGTACTCTCTTGATATAGACTATAGGTTCTGTGTTGTAGATCGCGAGGATTACAGACACTACGGTAAAGATATTCATAGTGAAATAATAAATTCATTTTACAAGTCTTTTCAAAGAATGTCTCTTGATTTAGATTCAACCGAGCTCTTTGTAGAAAGAGAACTTCAAAAAGAAGAAAAAGAAAAAATAAAAGTACATCTTAAAAGGATATTACATTTGCCCTATCCTGCAGTTTGTGTTCATCCAATGATTAAACGGGATTGTAAAAATGGTGTGAAAACAAATCCTCTCCTAATATTTGCAGATTATCAATCCAACAAGCTATTTAGATCGTCTCGGTTTGAAACCGCAGATCCTGCTGGGAGTTATTTCCCAAATAGAGTTAGTTTTCCACTTATTTAATTCCAACATAATTAATCTTATAAATGCCTATAGATTCATTTAATTATGGTGGGTAAAACCCTTTATGTTGGAGCAGATGATTCCAATAATCACGATTCAAGGAATTCAAGAATTCTTACAACTGTTTTTTCTTCAGACATTTCGGACGCACCGTATAGATATTTTTCTAAAGATAGAAAAAGAGAAGACTTATTTTATTGGCTAAATACTCC
>CAZKBE010000058.1:0-2398 GCA_964551115.1 Candidatus Woesearchaeota archaeon | reverse complement strand
AAGAAAACAGAGCAGCAGCGCTAAGAGCAATTCCAAACGCACAAATTGTTTCTTCAGCAAAAGAAGCAATAGAGTGTTTAGAAAGAGAAAATTACGATTTAGTCTTAACTGACTTGCAAATGGAAAATGACCTAGCTGGATTAGATGTGGCTCATGCGGCATATCAAAAAATAATCCCCGTTTATGTAGTCTCTCATCGTGGTCCTTCACATCAAGGTACATCTGTGGGTGTTGCTCCATACATACATTCGATTGACAATACAAAAACTGGAAAAGCTGAAGAAGGACTTTGGAAAGAACTCTTGGAGAGAATACAAAATCCAGATAGATCACATGCAAATTATCTAAGTACTCTTGAGAGAATAAAAAATCGTGGTGGAACGGTTTTACCTGCACTTGAAAGAAGCGTATTAATCTGTATGTTTTATCCACATTGCTAGAATTTATCTTCTTCTCAAATAAAATAAACCTGCAACTAAACCTGCTACTAAAAGAACTGCTCCGATAATGTTTCCTGAACTTGGACTAACGTTTCCAATTGCATTTCCAGTTATATTAGAAGATAATAAAAATGTACCTCCAATTAAACCAGTTATGGCTGCAACTTTTGAAATCAAATCCCTCTTTTTGAAAGGCCCAAAATCTTGTGCTCTAATTTCTAGGCTAGTCTGACAATGTTTACAACATTTACCTGATGAAGACTCATCCCAGCTCCAACCATCAGCATTTTTCCTACGTCTAGATACTTCTGCATCTATATTCCTTGAAAAAGAGTTTAGATCTTGAATAACTTTATTAGGATCAATATTTAACTTTTGCAGATCCTCTTTTTTTAGGAAAATTTTTTTAATCTTTGAAGCATTCTTTGCAAGTTGGTGACCATAATCCCCATAATGATATTTTGCTTGTACAGATCCTACTTGAGTTACCTCGCTAGGGAGAAAGTACTTTGCAGGAAAATCTGCTTTATTGAAATCTGCTTGGGCCAAACTTCCACTATATGCTTCTGGACAAAAAACATTAAAATTATACTCTACTTCAATAAAATCGTATGGTGAACTACCTGGCGATTTCGCTAATGCATCGCCAAGATCTGTTTGCGCATTTCTAAATAATTTTTTAAGGGCTAAAAGCTGTTTAAGACTTAAATCACTTTCAAAACCTTCTGGAAGATTTCCCATTTTCCTATCCCTAACACGCATACTCTCTTTTAAATCCAGTTGATGATTATCATAGATTTCTTCTTTTGCGAGAAGGTCATCTTTCCAAGAACTAGATCTAGAAGCCTCTTTCCCCCTTACACGTAAATGTTCATTAATTATTTGTATTCTTTCAGAATGATCTTCTCCTTCGATAACATCGTTTTTAGAAATCTTTTTATTTAATCTATCTGCTTGACCATATAATTTTTTAGCCTTTTTTAAAAAGCTCCACTCAGGTACACCTGGAATTCTTGCTAAATCTTCTGCAGTTTCTGCTCTCTTCTCTGCCAACTCAGATAAATATCTTAATTCTGGTTTATTTGCAGAACTACTCCCCCCAAGGTAATATTTTAGTCTAGTAGAAAATGCTTCCGAAGCATAGAGTTTATCTAGTGTTTCATAAACATTAGTCAGAGTATGCCTATCTAAAAGTCTACCCTTTTTAGAAGTAATGTTCTCTAAATATTCTATCTTTGCTAATCTCTTTTCTTCAGGATTTGAAGCGGAATCACCCACCCGGTCTAATTTTCTCTTAATCTCTCCAGAAGTCATATACCCTCTTTCCGCACTTTCCTTTTTCACCATATCTTTTTTACAGTACTCTCATTTAAATATGTTTAGTAATTGAATTTATTAAAAGGGGTATTTAGATTAACAGAAACTTTTGTATAAAATTCCTTTGATTAGTGCCTTTGGGATATATTAATAAAGCAAAAAAGCTTTTATTTAATTATGGCTGTTTTAATAAGATCTCTTGATAAATTTGAAGAAGAAACTAAAGGATTAAGACTTTTGCTCACAGAACCAAGATCTTTTAGCTTGACAGACTCTGAAGGAAACCCAATTCCTGCAAAAAGAGAGGATAGTTTGTTTAATTTGTTAAATCCAGGTTTATTTAAGGTTATAAAAGATTTAGACTCTAAAGACAAAGATTATACGCGAAGAGAGTTAGCTGAATTATTTGAAATTGAAGAACAACCATTAAACTACTATCTTCTCCATATAAAACCAGAATTAACACCGAAAAGAGAGAAAATAAGACATGATGTTAGCTATTTACTTGCTGCAGAGTTTATGCCGTTGATAGAAGGCTGGGAAACTAGTTCTCGCGTAGCTAGTGATTTAGAGTTATCTGATTCATTTGTAAAACGGTCTTGTCGTAGCGGTAAAACAGAAGGGAGGTTTTTTCTTAAAGA
>CAZKBE010000057.1:0-2637 GCA_964551115.1 Candidatus Woesearchaeota archaeon | reverse complement strand
ACAAAACAAGGGTCAATTAGAAGACAACAAATTAGAGATTAAACAATTATCTTCATTAAGGATAGCTGTCTATATTATTGGAGGATTAGTTGCTCTTTACATAGGGGGTAAATGGACTGTTGAAGGAGCAGTTTCTTTAGCTAAATTACTAGGCATGAGCGAATATTTTATTTCATTAACTATTGTAGCTGTCGGAACTTCTTTACCGGAGCTAGTTACTTCCATTATTGCTGCTTTTAAAAAAGACGTGGACTTAGCGGTAGGCAATATTGTTGGAAGTAATATCTTCAATATATTCTTTGTACTTGGCGTAAGCGCCTTAATAATGCCTATAACAATCCCACTCTTTGCAATAATTGATCTAACTGTCTTACTCGGAGTCACCTTCTTATTATTTATTTTTATGTTTGTTGGTAAAAAGCATCAATTAGAAAGATGGCAGGCAATTGTTTTTATCTTAACCTATGCGGTTTATATTGCTTATCTAATAATTAGAAGTTAATCAATAGTATAAGTCCTATTCATTCTCCATTCTGGAGAAACTTGAATTTCCCCAGATTTACCAACAATATCTACTACGGGCGCAACATATGGGTGAATCGTGCCATCTTTGCTTATTCCCGCAGGATTTTGAGCATCAACTAAAAAAAGTTTCCCAGATCTAGCTACAATATTATATGCGTGATGATTAGCACCAAGCGCTTCATCTACTTCTATCACCCCACTAATCAAAAATGATTCTTCCTGTCTTTGAGCAGCCAATTGAACCAATACTGCTTTCTCTAAACATTGCCCAAGCCCTGCATTAAATATCTCAGTAAAGGGAATATTATCTCTTCGATTAAACTGATCCAGGATATCTCTAGAATCTCCACTTAATTTACTATATATCTGCCTATAAGGAATTGATCCATTTGGAAATTTTCCTAGTTGCAAATCTATGTCTTGATTGTCAATAGTATACTCTAGGACCATACTTTTAAGGATGGAATCGCCTGTCTTAAGTGTTTTAATTACCTTCTTTGATCGTTCATTTGACAAAGCATTCAAAAACTCTATTTGTCTTTCCATTATCCAATAAGTTTAATTTTATTTTTAAACCTTTCTAATGTAACTACTATTAAATAACAATCAATGTGTGAGAATAATCCGAAGATATTAACATTCCTTAAAATTTCAAATTCTTTTTGCAACTTCAAAGATCCAATTTTCACAAAAATGAGGAGCTAAGACCTGCATTCCTACTGGTTTCTTATCTATTTCACCTAGTGGAACTGAAATTGCAGGTATTCCGGCTATATTTACAGGGGTTGTGAATACATCATAAGCATACATTTCTTTTGTAGAAATTGCCTCTCCAATCATATGTGCGGTTCTTGGAACAGTTGGTAGAACAATCACATCAACTTCCTTAAAAAGCCTTTCAAATTCTTTTTTTATAAATTGTCTGGCCTTTAGAGCATTTCGGTAATATCTTCCTTCATATTCCGCTTGAGTTACTTCAGCACCACCATAAATTCTTCTTAAAACCTCTTTTCCACATACATCTTCTATTCTTTTGCCAAATCTTCTACCATCAAATTTTCTAGTTGCAGAAAAGAATTCTACATAAACTAGCAGATAATAAGTTTCTAAAGAGATATCCAAAGGAAGAGAGACCTTTTTTATTTCCCAACCAGGGTTTTTCTCAAGTGTTCCTTCTATCCTTTTATTAATAAGATCTCTTATTTCATCACTTGCAAAGCCATTTACATCAACTAACCCTACTTTTACAACCTTAGTATCTAATTTTCTTTCTTCACAATTTTTTGTTGTGGTGTCAAGATTATCCTGTCCCTTGATTATATTAAATACATATTCAGAATCTTCTAGATTTTTAGTTAAAGGACCAATCTGATCAAAACTCATACACATATCGATTAATCCATATCTTGAAACTGCGCCATAACTAGGTTTAAGACCAAAAATACCACAATGGGATGCAGGATTCCTTATACTTCCCCCAGTATCGCTTCCTAAAGCAAAATCGCAAAAGTCTGCTGCAACTGCTGCGGCAGATCCAGATGAACTTCCACCCGGGATGAGTAAGGGATTTAGAGGGTTTTTTGTTGGACCAAAGGCCGAGTTTTCTCCAGAACCTCCACAAGCAAATTCGTCCATATTCACCATCCCAATAATTATCGCATCTTGATCTTTCAATTTCTTTATAACTGTTGCATCATATGGGGCAATCCAGTCTTTAAGCGTCTCTGAACCACAATTTGCCTCTAGTCCATTCACACACATATTCGACTTTATAGCTACACAAATCCCGGCAAGTTTACCGACATCTTCACCATTCTTTATTTTTTCATCAAGTCGTTCTGCTTGTTTAAGGCACTCCTCATTAAAAGAAAGAAATACATTCAAATCATTATTGTTCTTATCTATATTGGTTATAAAATAAAGTAAATTATCTCTCGCAGTTAACCTACCCGTCTTTATTAGAGAAACTTTATCACGAATACTTATCATTTTTTCCAGGCTCCTTTCTCACCTATAATTAAATTGTCGTCTACATAGGGGGCATTTTCAAGAATTAATTCTTTAAAATCCGGATTAGTCTCCCAACCATCGCCTTCTTTTCTTGATTCTACA
>CAZKBE010000056.1:0-2691 GCA_964551115.1 Candidatus Woesearchaeota archaeon | reverse complement strand
GGAGGCATGGTAGAACAAGAGAAGTTAAATTATCTATTCCTTCAAATCTTTTAGAAAAAGTTGAAGCTATACTAGTTGAATCGTTAGGAATATAACTTTTTACTTAGAACCAATTAAACTGCTTGCCAGCAGGTGTTTAAAGTGATGGAAGTTAAAAAACAAATTTTAAAAGCATGTATGCAGAAAGGTTTCTTATTAGATAAAGAAATTTTAGATTCTTTGTCCTCTTTTGAGGAGTCTTTTTCTTTAAAATTAATTGAATCTTTATTTAATCTTAAAATTAAAGAAAGAGTCATTAATAAAATTACTATAGAAGAAAATAAAGAAGGCTTAAGAAAAATTTTTTTTAGTTTAAATCAAATAGTAATATTAGATAAATTTTTTTTAAGTATTAATTTAATAGAAAAGATAAAAATAAATGAAAATTTATCTAATAAAGAATTGAAAATAGGAGAAAAGAAAAGCCCTATTAAAATTTTATCTTCTTCACTTGTTTCTCCTAGAAAAGTAGAAGTCCAAGATTTTGTTAAACATTTTAAAAATAGATATGATCAATTAAAAAATATACTTCAAGAGAGAAATTTAGATAACCTAAAATCTATAAGGAGAATAAGTGATGAAAGAGAAAATCAAAGTATTATAGTAATGATTATAGATAAAAAAATTACAAAAAATAAAAATTTAATGTTTGAAGTGGAAGACTTAACAGGGAGATCTAGAGTTCTTATTAACAATAATAAAGAAGAATTATTTGAAAAATGCAAAGATATACTTCCTGATGAAGTCGTTGCATTTAATGTTATGGGGAAGAAGGAGCTTTTATTTGTAAATGATGTTATTTTTCCAGATTTATTGCTTTCAGAAAGAAGAAAATCTATAGAAGATGTGAGTATAGCTTTTACTTCTGATGTACACGTTGGTTCAAAGATGTTTCTTGAAGAAAGTTTTTTAAAATTTATTAAGTGGTTAAATGGCGAGGAAGGAGTAGAAGAACAGAAAGCGATTGCTAAAAAAATAAAATATTTATTTTTAGTAGGAGATAATGTTGATGGGATAGGCGTATTTCCAGATCAAGAAAAACTATTGAAGATTATGGAAATGACAGAGCAGTACAAAAAACTTGCAGAATATTTAAAATTAATAAGAAAGGATATAAATATTATTATTTCTCCAGGCCAACATGATGCGGTTTGGGTAGGTGAACCACAACCAGCAATAGGGGAATTTTGGGCTCCCGATTTTTATAAAATGGATAATGTTAGTTTAGTTACTAATCCTTGTATGCTGGAAATTGAAGAAGGATTTAAAATATTAGTTTATCATGGAGCTAGTTTTCATGGAATTGTTGAAAATGTTCCTCATATAAGGGTGAATAATGGGCATAATAATCCTACTATCATTTTAAAAGAATTATTAAAAAAAAGACATTTGGCGCCTACACACGGAGAGTGTGATTATGTTCCTATGGAAAATAAAGACCCTCTTGTTATAGATTGTGTTCCAGACATTATTGCGACAGGAGATTTACATAAACCAGAAGTTTCTATGTA
This sequence comes from Candidatus Woesearchaeota archaeon, assembly GCA_964551115.1. GTDB lineage: Archaea > Nanobdellota > Nanobdellia > Pacearchaeales > GW2011-AR1 > CAKZRD01. The sequence goes on along the minus strand of CAZKBE010000056.1, from coordinate 1,141 downwards.
TAATAATATTTTATTAGTAGCTAGTTCTTGTTGGCAATCAATCACTCCTTTTGAAGAAAAAGTAGGGAATAATCCTGATCCTTGTAAGGTACCTATACTTAATTTAAAATCTAGAGAAATTAAAATTCTAGATTTTTCAATACAAAAAACAGAGGTACAAAATGCAAACTGAAAAATATTTTAGTGATTTAGTCGCAGGTGTAAGGGCGGAGTATGTTCTTGCTGAGTCAGCTAGAATAAAAGGCATAGATCCTGTAAATAAAGTAGAAATTCCTCTAGCGATGTCTTTGGCTGAAAAAGTAGTTGGTTTAATATCTACTGTTTATCCTCAGATGGGAGATGAAGCGGGGAAGATTATCTCTCAAAGAATATTAGATCTGGAAAAAGAATACGGTCAATTAGATGCTTGTGTTCCTCTGAAAATTGCAGAAGAGATCGCTCAGGAAAAATATTGTAAATTTGAATCACTCGCACAACGTATTGATGCGGGAATTAGAGTTGGTTTTGCATATGTAACTTTAGGGGTTGTTTCTTCACCTATAGAAGGATTTACAGGAATAAAGATTTGTAAAACGCACGATGGAAAGGAATACTTAGCTTCCAACTATTCTGGTCCGGTTAGAAGTGCAGGAGGTACGGGTGCCGCTTTTTCTTTAGTAATTACGGATTATCTTAGAGAATTATTTGGTTTTGCTAAGTATGATCCAGATGAAAAAGAAATTAAAAGGTACGTAACTGAAATAACAGATTATCATGAAAGAATTAATAATTTACAATATTTCCCTACAGAAGAAGAACTTATTTTCTTAGCTAAATCAATACCTATAGAAATTTCAGGTGAGCCCTCAGAAGATAAGGAAGTCTCAAATTATAAAGATTTGCCTAGAATAGAGACTAATTTCATCAGAGGAGGTATGTGTCTAGTATTTGCCGAGGGTTTAGCCCAGAAGGCAGCGAAGATTGCTAGAATGGTAAAGAATGCGCGTGGGAAGGGGTTTGTTTTGTCTGACTGGAGTTTTTTGGATGGTTATATTGAACTTCATAAGAAAAGAGAAAAAGGTACTAAAGATACTACGGCTACTTATATTAAAGATTTGGTTGCTGGGAGGCCGGTGTTCGGCCACCCGTCTCGCTCTGGAAG
>CAZKBE010000055.1:0-2799 GCA_964551115.1 Candidatus Woesearchaeota archaeon | reverse complement strand
GGCGTGTTCTCTTTTTGACGAGATCAGGGGTTGTGTTTCCATTTTATTTCCTTTCAGCTCATGCCTCGTCAGTTATTGGACTTTTACCGATAATAGGAAAGGAGAGGATGCTCGATCCTCCTACGAATTCAATATTTTGTATTCTAGGCCATTCTCTAGTCTTAGTATCCTCTCTCATAAAATGGGCTTCTTTTTTGATAAAGTCTTGGATAAACTCTCAAAGGGTCTAGCATTTCAATCGGTTCTGCCTCATCTATCAGTTCTTTAATGATTTGTTCTAATTTGGCGAATTCTTCCTTGTGCTTATTTGCTAGGAGATATTTTGACAAATTAACTATCTCATCACTTGGTTTATAAAATACTGTGTAGAGGTATGCGTTTTCCCCTTCTGGGAAATAATCTGGCAGCTCATCACTTGAATAAGCCCTCTCAGACTCTGTTCTTACTACAAGAGGTTGTTTTGTTTTAAGAAAGTCTTTATGTAAAAGATAATCTTTGCCCTCAAAGGAGACTATTTGGCAAGTAGTCGGTTGTTGGTTCATTTTTCATTACCTCCTTTTGATTGAAGTGGTTTATCGGCCTCTTCTGCCGCTCTTTTTTATTGAGTTTGTTTTGTGTTTCCATTTTCTTTTTACTCCTTATTAGTAATGATATATAGATCGGGCAATATATTAAAGTTTTTATCATATTTTCATCTTTTTTACGAAAGATTTATAAATAAAGCTTAATTAAGCTTAAATATGGATAAAATAACAAGTATAGCAGATTTAGGTCTTGCAGACAAAAAGATACTTTCTATGCTAGAATATAACCCCCGGATCACATTAAAAGAAATTGCAAAAGCCTGTCATCTATCAAAAGATACAATAAAGTATAGAATTGCCAGACTTGAAAAAGAAAGAATTATACTAGGCTATACTACATTTATTGATTATAAAAAACTTGGAAATCAATCTTACAAGTTATTTTTAAAAATAAATTCTAGTCTTGAAAAGAAAGAACTTTTAAAAGAATTTTTAAGAAAGCAAAAAAATATATTTGCAATATTTGAATCTAATGGCAACTGGAACATTGCTATTGCTGTTTTTGCAAAGGATCACCAAGAATTTAATCTAGTTGAGAATTCAATTCTAGAAAAGTTTGGAGATATTGTTTCAAGCAGAAGATTTTGTTCTATGATTGATGTTGAGACATATAATAGGGACTTTTTCCAAATAACAAAAAACAATCCACCACAAGTTTTTCCTTTATGGGGAAAAATAGAAAATAACTCTCTTGATGAAAAAGATAAGGAAATAATAAAACTCCTTCATGATAATTCTAGAATTTCCTTAGTGGATCTGTCTGCAAAGGTAAAACTTAGTTTAGATGCGATAAAGAATAGAATGCAAAGACTAAAGGAAAAACAAATAGTCTCGATTTACAAGACTAAAATAAATTATGAAAAAATTGGTTTTGATTATTATAAGATGCTTGTCTTTCCAAGAGTTTATTCAGAGGAGAGTGAGAAAAATCTAATTCGATTCTTTAGACAAAACAAAAGCTGTATGAATGTTATTAGAACTATTGGTCCATGGAAACTTGAAGTGGAATTTCTAATTCAGAATACATCAGAGATAGATGCAATAATTAATAGTCTAAATGAAAAATTCAAAGAAAATATCCTAGATCTTGAAGTTTCAATAATGAGAAATGAAGAATTATTTGCTTGTAAGGATTTGTTGTTAGAATGATTCCCACTCAAAATAGTTCCACTACTGGTCTGTATAGTTATTCAAATCTTTATTCAAGTATACCTATTAGCTAATCCTTTATAGATCTTTTAACTCCACCCAAACAAGATAATGATCTGAAACTTCCTTATTTATTCCAGTAGTATAAATCCCAGAACTAACAACTTCTTTGTTTGCATCATTATTCAATATTATTCGATCATAAGCGCAATTTGTTGAGGAACTAGTTGTATCTTGATCATCAGAGATTAACCAATTCCAACCATCAAAGTTATTTTCTTTTGATCTATCATAATAACTACAATCGGCATTTAAATCTCCTAAGACTACAACATTGCCAGAGGTATCTTTTACCGCTTCTTCAAGAAAGTCTAGTTCCTTGGCAGCATCATCAGGTTTTATATGAATATTATAAACCGTTAGATTATAATCTTGCGTATTAAAAACAACCTCTATTGGAGGTCTTTCCCACCTATCTTGATTATCCGGATTAAAATCTCTAAAACTAGTTATCTTTACACCTTTCCTATATATAACGCCATTTTGCTCTTTGCTCAAGCTTCTTCCAGCCCTACTAGATATATTACATTCAAACTCTTCTAGTAAATTACATAAATCAAAAAAAGAGCTACTGTCAATATCTCTTATTTCCTGGATAAAGATAATATCATAATCTTTAATTACAGATGCATAAAAGTTCATTAAACTTAAGTTGGATGCTTTTGAGTCTCCAAAGATCTGCAAATTCCAATTTGCAAGCTTAATATTCTCTGAAGAAATATTACTTATTCCAGATTCATTTTCATAAATAGAATTTTTAATCTGATCATAAAATAAAACTGAAGTTATCACTAAAATCAAAACTATAACTAAAAAAGGGTGCTTTTTTCTAATTTTCATTTTTCAAGTTTTCCAAATCTCTTTCTTAGGCTTTCAAACTCTTTAATCTTTAAATTCTTTTGTATCCTTATATGCCAACTTTAAAGAATAATGGTTTCATAAAACCCTTTGAACTTTATTTGAGTCTTAAGAGGTCATTACTAATTTAATCATCCTATTCATAAAT
>CAZKBE010000054.1:966-2917 GCA_964551115.1 Candidatus Woesearchaeota archaeon | reverse complement strand
CTGCTATGGTTAAAAATTTGCAAGAGATAGTCACATTACTTGGAAAAACATATATCCATATGTATATGTTAAACTTGAGAATTAAAGCACTTGAACAAGAATTTGCGTTTTCCAAATGCGAAGGAGTAGAAACAAATGAATGATTCAATTGTAAATGTACAGCTAACACCAGATGAGATATCCATGATAGCTAATAGCTTAAGCTATGAACTTAGTGTTCTTGGCAACAAAGGTATAGACCCTCCGTACAAAAAAGAATTAAAAAAGCTTTATGAAAGATTAAGCACTCTTGAGGATGAAATCTAATGATTGAAATCAAACAGGTAGGAAACCAATGGAGAATCAAAAGGGAAGAAGTGGGCAAAGGTTATGCTTATAGGGATATAGATAAAGTATATCTACATATACTTAGAGGCAGAATGAATGAGCATGGCGTTATCAATTGTGCTGATCTGTATATCTATGTGGATGGACATAACCCTGTTGATGATAAGCACATACGGAGTTTTAAGACTGGTGCTACTTATATGAACATAGCTGCTCCAAACAATGAACTCTACTACAGTATGTATACAATCAAAGATCAAGTTTTTGGAAATAATTACTAAATAATTTTAGGTGTGAAACGAATACTAAGTTAAGGGAAACGGCTTTGCGTGAACTAAGGGCGTTCCTTAGTTCACGATGCTGGACTAACAAGGAGATTACTATGAGCAACAGTAAGTTTACAAGAGATGAAAAAACCAGTTTGTTAATGGCGTGGGATATCGTTGCCTTGCGTGAAGATTTAAAGGCGAATGACTATCAAATGATTTGTGGCATATTAAGAGGCGATGGGTATCAAGCATATGACCTCATGACAGAAAAAGATTTTGATAATGAGTTTTATGAAAAATATGATGAACAAATTAAACATTCTACAAAAATTCTTCAGTTAGCCCATGTGTTGAATGGTGAACCAATTAATTTACTAAAAGTTTAACAAGGAGAGCAAAATGAGATTATCACTTAAATATGAACAGAAGTTAGAAAAAGATAAGTTCCTTGCTGTATTAGACATTGGCGTTATATCTACAGAGATATGCAGACTTAAGAATCTGCTTAGATCGATTGGCGTTAGTGCAGAAGATAAGAGTCTTGAAAAATTAAGATTGTGGAAAGACTAAATAAAAATGTGTGTGAGGCGAATAAGTAAATAGGGATAACAACATTAAACAAGGAGAGTAACATGGCAGACAATCAGAATAAAACAGTACCAGTATCATTATCAATATGGCAATTAAAAATATTGCTTGAAGCTACCAATTACTTTTTGGATGCACTTGAGGATGACGAAGAAACAGAGTTTGTAGCAGATAAGTATGATGTTGCAGAAATAAATAAACTTTTAGAAAGGCTGGTGGCAAATGATTAAGAAAAAGTTTTGTGCGAATAATCATGAAATTATAAAACTTGGAGATGAAATTTACAAGCTCATCAAGAATCATGGTTATGATTTCCAAGACAGCATCGTATCGCTGGAACGACTCAACGATTTTGTTGAAGGTATAGTTAATGACGAAAAAAATAAGGAGAATACAGATGACAGATAAAGATAAAGAAAAACTTGAAGAGTGGCAAGCAGATGTAACTGATCTTGAGCATTATCCAAATCAAATGACATTACATCTTATGAGTGTTGGAAGTTGTGAAACAATTGAAGATTACTTTTTTAATATTAAAGAAGTATTGAATGAATGCGAAGAACTTACAAAGGAATTGAAAAAAATACTTAAGAAAGATAAAGGAGTATAACAATGATTAAAGACGATACAAAATATGATTGGAAGTTTTGTTTTAGTGATGGTGGAAATGGTCATAGCCTATGGCTTGATAGAAACACCAATAGATACACAATTAAAGATCAATCTGGCGATAAACCGCATTTAACAGATGATGGCGTTCTTTGGAT
>CAZKBE010000054.1:0-952 GCA_964551115.1 Candidatus Woesearchaeota archaeon | reverse complement strand
ACGATAAGCTAGGTACTGATTTTAAAGTAGAAAAACCAAGAGATGGAAGCACAAAGGGTAGTTGCTATTGTGTTTTTGATTTTGGTATTCGTGTAGCTAAAGAGCTTGGTATGGAACTTACATTTAGTGGCGAACTTAAGAAACTCGAACCTCTGTTTTGTCTTACCAGTAGTAAAGGAGTTAGCAATGAACTTAACCGATAGACAGCGTGAAATTATAAGGGTAGTCCTTAGTTATTGCTTGGCTAACTATGACGAGCTTAATGAGTGCTTATATCCAGATGAAACCGAAATTTTGAATGAAATACAATACTCTGAAATTTCAGACATATTATTAAACATAAGGAGATAGCATGAAAAAAGAACAAAAGTCTTATATCTATACTGTCTGGCCTAATAGTGGTAATGCCGTAACTCTATGGTTATACTCTAAGGCATCAAAAAGAGTTGACAATACAACAAATGTATACCTACAAGGGGATGATGCAGCTTTATTTCTTAAGGAAGTAAAAGAGACTGAAGATGTTTGGGAAAACAGTACAGATATGACCAAAGATATCTTAAAGCGTAATTTCGAGAGCATAGAAGGTCATGTTTCTTATATAATTTCGCAATATTTCTAAATTTGATTGAATAATTTGGCAGATGAAACGAATAAGTAAGTATGGAGATTTAAAACAAAATGTTAAATATACAAGGAGAGTGAAATGATAGAAGAACATGAACAAGAATATAGTGAACAGTATGAAGATGGTTTTAAAACAGTATTAAAATTCTTTTCTGCTGAAAATGAAAAACAATGCGAAAGAATTTTATACAAGTACACAAATTGTGGTGCTTGGATTGAATTTAAGGACTGGGGCATTAGACTTGGTTCTATTGTAGAAGGTTCAGACGAAGGAACTGATGTCTTTGAACTTAAGTATGACAAAGACTTCTCAGAAGAAACTATT
>CAZKBE010000053.1:0-2980 GCA_964551115.1 Candidatus Woesearchaeota archaeon | reverse complement strand
TACGGAGACTCAGTTGGCCAATATAAATAAACTAAGAGGAAGAAAGAAGGCGTTATTGTCTGAAAAAATTAGATTAACAGATCTGGTTAGAAGTGCTCAGGATGATTATATGAATAAAGCAAAGCTAGATACAAGAGTATATGGAAATATGTTGAGATCTTATGCCACTAGATTAAGCGGTGTACAAGAAGAGTTGGCGTATATAGAGGCGCAAGATGATATTAGAAGGATGAGCGGATTTTGGGCTAGATTGTTTAGAAAAAGTTAATTATTTTTTCTTTTTTTTCTTATCTCTAGATAATATTAAATATATTATAGGTAATATTCCAAATGTGTTAAATATTAATATAAAAATAAACCATATTGGTTGCTGTTTCTTACCTGCTTTATATAGCGCAAATCCTTTCCATGCTAGTTCCCAAATAATAAGTAAAATAACTTTCCATGTTAGATCAAAAGCAATTGTTTCCATTAGATTTTCTTGAAATTATTCCAAGCTATATCGAATAGTTGTTCTAGAGCTTGTGCGAAGAATTCTGTATTTATCCAAACACCTAAGTCATAGTTTGGATGTGCAGTTTCATCGTTTAGAAGCATAAATAATATTTGTTCGCTATCTACTACGCAGAATCTTGCTTTTAGATTTCCAGCGTCTCTTACTTCAGCTACTTTTGCTAATTCTTTAGCTACTTTAATATTTGCTTGTGTTATTGGAGCTGCTATTCTTACTTTAACGCCTCTCTTTTTTGCTTTTTCTAAGCTTGGCATTAATACTTCCATTTTTCTAGTTAAGCCGTCTGCTGTAGATACCAAAGTTATTGTTTCTTCTGCTTCTCTTACTAACATATCTAAATGATTGTATAGATTTTGTCTGCCCCTTAATGCTCCAGACATATCTGTTGGTTCAATAAATTTAACGCCCTCTGTAAATAATCCATTTAATTCTTCTAAGACTTCATCTCCCTTTAATCTCTCTAATCTTGTTGATTTTTCTTTTGCCTCAACTACTAAATTCTTTTTTACTCTTTCAACAACTTCTTCTGGTTTTAGAGCGACAAATTTGATTGGTTTTCCAAGTTTCATAACAATGAAACCCTTCTTTTCTAAACTCTCAAGAATATCGTATGTTCTAGAACGAGGTACGTCGCTGATTGAAGATAGTTCGCCAGCAGTGGATTGTCGCCTAGATAGCAAAGCTGTCCAAACTTTTACTTCATAAAGGTTTAAATCGAATATCTTTCTCAGTCTGCTTAGGAATTCCTCTTTAACAATCATATAGCTTTTAATGGCAAGGAGTATTTAAATCTTTCTCTGGAATGTTCTTCTGGACAGGGGTAAAAAAGAAGGGTTTATCGTCGACGGAAATTACAATTTATTGAAAGAAATTTTGTAATTTATGTCCTTTATTTTACCCTCTTCAGAGTAGCTAAATTTCGATTTATTATCGGAAAAGGATATAATTTTAGCTCCAATTCTCTTTTGCTCGTCTTTAACGAATTTCTCAACTAGCGTTTTATTGTTGTATTCGAACGATATTTCTAAATCTATCTCATTTTCTTTAACTAGGTTTGCTTTTTTTCTTGCTGCTTGGACGTTTCTTATTAATTCGTTTGCGAATCCTTCTGCCTCAAGTGCGGGGGTTATGTTGGCATCTAGTTCTATTTTCTTGTCCGAGGATTTCTTAATATCTAGCTTTTTGACATTTAATTCTTCTATGATTATATCTTCGTACTTTTTGGCTATTTCATACCCAGATATCGTAACTTTTGCTAGGGGTTGTTTGAGTGGTAATTTTGCAACATCTCTTTCTCTGAGTGCTACAGAAATAATCTCTCTAGTGGATTTCATTTCTTCTTCTAATTTTGGATCAATTTTCTTAGAATCTGCCTTTGGCCAACTTTGCAGATGAATTGATTCTTTATTTCCGAGACTTTTATATATGATTTCCGCTGTGAATGGGGCGATTGGAGCGATAACTTTAGAAAAGTTTTCTAGGGCATAGTTAAGAGTAGTCTTCGCATCTTGATCATTATCATTAAATCTATCTCTTGATCTCCTGACGTACCAAGTAGAGAGATCTTCTGTATATTCCTTTATTTTTGTGCATGCAGTAATTGTGTTGTAGGAACTTAATGCGTTTTCTATGTCTTGTATTAAATTATTAGTCCTAGATATAATCCATTTATCCATAATATTTTCTGAATTTGGTTTGCTCTTTAGTTTTATATCGCTATATAGAGAGTAAAAGTTTATGACATTATGTGAAAGCATTAAAACTTTCTTATAGATTTCTTCAACTCCTTTTTCCGAGAAGTTGAAATTATCTGCATTCATAACTCCTGAACCCAATAGATATATTCTTAGTGCATCTACACCATATTTATCAATTAATAGCATTGGGTCTGGGTAGTTTTTCAATTTTTTGGACATTTTTTTACCATCTTCGGCCAAAATTAATCCATTTACTAATACGTTTTTGAACGGAGATTTGTTAAAGAGTGCCGTGCTAATAACCTGTAGGGTATAGAACCATCCACGTGTTTGATCTAGGCCTTCTGCTATGAAATCTGCAGGATAGTTTTTGTCAAATAGATCTTTATTTTCAAATGGATAGTGAAATTGTGCGTAGGGCATGCTTCCAGATTCAAACCAGCAATCAAATACATCTGGAATTCTTTTGAATTCTTTTTTGTCTTTTACTAATATTATTTCATCTACGAAATCTTTATGTAAATCGATTCCTTTCTTCGGAAGATTCTTTGCGTATTTTTTAAGTTCTTCGATACTTCCAATTACTAAGTTGTCCCCATCTTTGGATTTCCATACTGGAATTGTTGCGGCCCAGTATCTGTTTCTTGAGAGATTCCAGTCTGGTGCTGTTTCGAATGTGTATTTTACTCTTCCTTCCTTTAGGAATTCTGGGTGCCAGTTTACTGTTTTATTTGATTCTAGTAAGTTATTTTTTATTTTTTGTATGTTT
>CAZKBE010000052.1:0-2993 GCA_964551115.1 Candidatus Woesearchaeota archaeon | reverse complement strand
AAAGAACAACTATTTAATCAACTAACAAACAATTGTACAAAAGCTTATGCGAGTTTTGATTTAGATATCTACAATTGCTAGAATATCTTAATTATTATAGTTAAATTGGTAAATTTGAAAAATCGATTATTTCACATAAAATTAACTTTATGCAAATCGTCAGTAGCATTTACTATTTACATAAATCTATTTATTCTTAAATGGGCTAATAGGATGCCCTAATTATTATAGTTAAATTGGTAAATTTGAACAAATAGAAATTTACTTAAATTGTTTTTTCTATACTTATTTATGGAAATAAAATATTATTCTCTTATTTTGCCTATAGTATGTTTTTTTGTATTTCTGTTACAAACTTTTATTCCTGGATTCACAGAACTCTTTTTATTAAATGATAAAGCCTTTTTTGAAGTTTGGAGATTCTTAACTTCAATCTTTCTTCATGGAGGTTTAGGCCACCTGCTCTATAATTGCTTTGCCATTGCTTTTTTTGGAATTATCTTAGAGAAGACTATTGGGAGTAATAAGTTCATTTCAATTTATCTAATATCTGGTATCTTTGCAAACTTAGTTTCTGTAAACTTTTATAATTCTTCTCTTGGTGCTTCTGGAGCAATAATGGGAATAATTGGAGTCTTAGCACTAATTCGGCCATTTATGATGGTTTGGTCTTTTGGTATGATCTTGCCAATGTTTTTAGTTTCTTTAATTTGGATTGCAGGAGATATATTTGGGGTATTCTTTCCCTCAAATGTTGGGAATATAGCCCATTTATCTGGTATGGCTTTAGGACTAGTTTATGGTTTATATTTAAAAGTTAATACTCCAAAAGAGAATAAACCTATAAAACTAAAAATTCCTAATAATTATCTAGAAAACTGGGAAGATAAATATATGGGTGAGAGTTAAAGATCTAAAATTCCATATAAGTACATCATATTCATTTAATCCTTAAAATATAACTCCTTTGTTCCACAATATGCGTAATAACTTGTATATAGGAGTTAGAGCGCATTTTTTATGCGCTTAACCCGTATTAGTTTCAATATTACTCGCCGAGTGCCGAAAAGTTTATTAAGATAAAGATCTTATTTTTCCTAAGATGACATTCAAGGACTTTTGGAAACCAAAACCCCATTGGCTAAAAGGAGGTATTTTAGGAATTCTCGTGATGATAGCTATATTTATATTTGAATATATATTGATTATTGTAGGAATAAGTGTTTTTTCTGTTGCTAATTTTAATGCTTTAATATTAAAACCAATCGAGAATTCAATTAATATAAATCTAACAATAAAAGATATGTGGTTCGGTCCAAGACCAACTAGTGTAGGTTATTTTGTATATGTAATATTATCTTTTCTGTTAGGGGCTTTAATGGGTTTACTAATCGAAAAAATAAAATCTAAAAAACAATAGTTCGGCACTCGGCTCAGTCATACTTTTTCAGCCTGTGGGCTAACTTTTTCACTCGGAAAACTCCAGCTCTCACTCGCTGTCGCTCGTAGAAGGAGTTTTTGAGGAAAAAGCAACCTACACAGATTATGTTTAATTTGCTTTGCAAACTTTTCGCTATCGTTCAACCCCTAACAGGAAAACATAACAAGGATTAAATACTCTTGCAAATCCTTTTCCATTCAATTTTTATAGCACACAATCACAAAAAACCTTATATATCCTACCAAACTCTTTTTTGTATGACCAACCAAATAGTACTCTATCTTGCAGCTGCATTATTTAATGGCCGAGAAACTCATTTTAATTCTCAATTAGTTGAAGGCTTAGAGGGAATTGGTTACAAAACAAATTTTCCTCAAAGAGATGGTTTTGAATTTGGAAATTTAACAAATGCTCTTTCAGGAAAGCTTCAAAAAGATCAAATCGGTTCAGCATTTCAAAATGTAATTTATTTTCTAGATATGGGTAGATTTGTTCCAAAAAGCGATGTAGTTCTCGCAAATCTTGATGAACCTCTTGACGAGGGAGTAGTAGTTGAAGCTTCTTATGCCAAATTGATGGGAAAGTTTGTTATTGGGTTGAGAACCGATATTAGAAGACCCTATCCAACAGAGAATATTGGCGGTATGCATACTTTTCCTGCATATCAAACTCATCAAGTTATTCATCATTATATGCCTTCAAAAACACCGGAAGAAAGAAATAATCAAATGAGTTCTCTTGTTCAAAAAATTTGTAACACCATTAAAAATGCTAACATTACCCACACAGATACAATTCCAGAATATGCAAGAAACAATCCTAATCTTCAAGCAATTTTAGAAGGTGCAGATTTATTATTTTCTGGAATTGCAAATATTCACTCTGAAGAAGGTCTTGAGGAAATTGCATCAAGATACATTAAAAATCAGAAAAGATTAAAAGAAATTGGACCTAAATCATCATAGAAATTGTGTGCTTTATTCTTTCCACCAAAGAATTTGAAACTCTTCGGGTTTCGGCTAAGCCAATCGTTGCACTAACAACTAGTCTCCGTTTTACTCAGATGCAACTAACAGGAATTAATTTCAATCTGCCTATTGCCTAAATATTTATAAACTTGGAGAGTTTATCCTTCTTAATATGAAATGGAATAAATTATCCTCGGGGATAAAAGGAAGCATAATTTTTGGAATCATCGGTATTGTTGTCTTTTTAATTCACTCCGGAAGTTGTAAATTTGTTGATAAAATGAATTATTTTAGACCTGGATTTTGTCCATCTTTAGACTCTATGACTATAAACCTTTATTCTTCACTTCAAGTAGGGTTGGCTAGAACATTTTTTAATTATTATGCTCCTTTTTTATCATTTATTCTAACAGTATTGTTATACGGTTGTATTGGCTTTCTGATTGGATGGGTAATCGGAAAGATAAAGCATAGAAAATAAATTGTTTCTTCTGTTCAATAATTGGTCAATTCCAAAACATATTTAAATATTGATTTTGTTTAATTATTATGGCAAGTTTTATCTGGAAGAAAGAATCCCTACT
>CAZKBE010000051.1:0-3089 GCA_964551115.1 Candidatus Woesearchaeota archaeon | reverse complement strand
ACAAGCCTTTTGTTTGTCCGTTTCTGAAAGATGCCTTAACAACAATTCAACCTGTTCATCGGATAAAACTGTTTTTTCTCTTCTTTGGTCTTTTGGGGTAGATTCTATAACTTTTAAAATTACATTTCTAAACTGAGGATAATCAGTATCAAAAAATTTTTCAATAAAAATAGATAGAGATGATAAGACACTCCTAACTCTATTTGTTCTCATCGCCCCCCACTTTAATTCCTCTACCGCAAACGATATAAAATCTGAAAATTCGAGTTTTCTAATCTCTACAAAAAATCTATTTTCATTGTGCAAATAATTCCAAGCCCAAAAAATATTTAAATCAGATTCGTAGTTCTTTATCGTTTTGTCACTACAACGGGAGGATTTGTCTTTTAGAAATCTCTTGGATAAATCCAAGTTCTTTGGGTTTATTTTATCCAGAACTCCTTCCGTTATGTTTTTCTTAAACGTTTTTCTCGGCATCTATTTCTCTCCATTTAAAATATGTTTGTTTCATTTATTATATTCTCAAATTTTTTGTATTTGTTTGGAAATATAAAATAACCAATAACCCCATTGGTTTCAAGTATTTCTTTCTTTTCCAGAAGGGACAGCCTATATTCTTCTTTACTCTTTGAAGATTTTATTTTTTCATTCTCTATAAAAAATCTTTCATAATCTCTTAATATTCCCGCTATTTCTATAACAAGATTATATTCCGGAAAATAATAATCCATATCTATGTTTCTTTTCACATTACTAAATAGCTCCGAATACTTTATCTCTCTATAATAATCTTTATTATATTTAAAACCGATGTTTCTTATATAAGAACTAAATATAAATTCAAAATCAGAAAGACATTTTTCTCCATCTGGAAATGTTCTAATGATTCCTCTCCCTGCTTCTTGAAGAAATATTCCAAAATTTTCACTTGAATAATTTCTAAAAGAAATTCCTTCTTCTTTTCTTAATCTATTTTCAACAGTTTGAAAAGTTATTTGTAAGTTATTTTTTTCACAAAACATGTTGAATTCTTTTCTTGAAAAATTTTTACTGTTTAAATTTTCAAAGAATATTGAGATTATTTCTTTTATCTCTACCAACGATTTCTTTTTATCTATTCCACCCTTCGTCAATATTTTATAGCCTAATTCCTCATTCATGTTTCTCAATGAACCAAAAATTCTTTTTATTGTTCCCAAAGAAATTTCAATGCCTTCAGTTTCCAGTATCTTTCTGGTCACTTGTTTTTTATTTTTTTTGAAGTAATTATTTATTATGTCTATAATTTTTTCTTTTGAACAATTATAATTTGGCAAAACCCCAACCTCATATTCCATAAATGTATTATAATCTACAACCTTTGGATTTTTACAATGTGAGATAAACCAACGAGAAGACCTTAAATTATATTTCTGCGATAAATCCAAATAGTGAGGAGCTTTTTTCAAATTTTTACATATATTTTTTAATTTGGAAAGTTGAGAATTGTATTCGTTCATTTTAAGATTCCTTTGTCCATGAACCAGCATAAACCAATTCCGAAAGCATCACTTTCATCAAAATTTTTAAATTTTATATTTCCATATTTTTTAATTATAAAGTCTCTCATCTGTTCTTTTTTAACATTCCCCTTTCCACAAACAACTTTCCTAATCGTCATTGGATAATAGTAAACTTGTTCTATTTCTGAAAAAATATATTGGGCTAAACCGTGAACACGAAAAAGCATTTGGGTACTCACGTTAAATCTCGTAAATCCAGATTCTATCACTATAACTTTCGGATTGTATTCTTTCTTTATTTTTAAAAATTCAGAACCTATTTTTTTCAATCTAATTTGTGTTTCTGATTTAGAATCAGTTTCTATGGTTAGAAGTTTTTTTATCTTTCCATCTTGATTGAATATTGCCACGCCTGTAGAACTTAAGGACAAATCTAATGCGTATATATATTCCATTGTTTTCCTTTAAAATATCAGGGAGAATCTAATTTAGACTCTCCCAGATAGAATTTATTTTACACCTTCAATTGCCGTATCGGTGAACCATATACGAATAATCACGGTTCCCACACCGCTTAGAGCAACTAAGACATCTGCGGGGCTAACGGAAGCCTTGTTAATCAGGTCTACAACAATTGGGACACACCCCTGAAAAGTTATAATAATACCCAACAAAATCAACTTCGACAAATACCATTTCTTTGTTTCCATTTTTTACTTCCTCCTAAATCTATTCTTTCGTTTTAATTCCTGAGCCTTAGCAATTTTATCTTCAAAGTTTAAAATTTCTTTAGCGTTTTTCTTATGAATCTCAACAAGTTTTATTCTACCATTCGTTTTTTCAAACCCGCACTTTGGACAATATAAATATTCAACATCTGCATTTTCAACAGTACGAAATCTTAATTGCATTTTAGCCTTTCCGCAATCTTCACATGTCTCTTTTGTTGTATGTTTAAGTCTACCTAAGTTTTCTACTACTTCAATTTCATCGTTCTTATTGAACATATTCCTTGTCCTTTTTAGGCTTTCTCTTTCCTTTATTTCCATTCATATCGTCTATGATTTTCGCTACAGGCTCTTGCTTCATATTTTCAATTAAAGTATTTGCTACAGATTTCATTTCTTCTAGATTTTCTGGTGAAATATCTTTTAACTGCTCAATAATCGGCATAATCTTTTCTACTACTTGGTTTAGAATTCCAACGAGACTATTCTGATTTTCAAATTTTTTAATCTCATTAGATATAGACCAAGAAACCGAATTATAAACATCTCTATAGTTTAATATGGACGAAGAAACCCTGTCATAAAATTCTCCCCATATCAATATATCCAGTTCTTCATCTCCGATATTGGAAAAATCAATGTTTGTTTTTAAGTCTAAAATAGCGTATCTAAAAGTTATTTCAAAAAGATATTCCTCCCATTTTCCATCTTTACCAAAAAAAGATGCAGAGCAAGCGTTTCTTATTTTACTTTGCTCATCTATTGAAATAATTGGATTTACAAAAATATCTGAACCATTTAAGTTCATTTGGGAATCTAATTTTTTTGAAATTTTAACTTTAATTTTATCCATGTTTTC
>CAZKBE010000050.1:0-3180 GCA_964551115.1 Candidatus Woesearchaeota archaeon | reverse complement strand
AAACTATGATCACCTGTCTTAAACTAATTTAGTTTTCTCATATAACCATAAATCCTTCCAATATTACTACTTTGGCCAACACTACAATACATATGCATAAATTGTCCACAAAGCCCAAACGAATCCAAGGCTGTACTTTTTAGAGAGCTTGGTTTCTTACCGTTTAAATAATCATTTAATATATAAGACTTTTCTTTACTAATCGCATTTGCTCTTTGACTAACTAGGTCCATCAAATCTGCATTTCCGACTTGTGCAATTACTAAAGGATTCTTTACAAAATCTGAAATGCTCATTTCTCCATCTTTAAATCCTCGCTTAACATATCTTACTGCAGGATTGCCTTCGCCATATAGTTCCCTTAAACTTTTTTCATCTTTGGGCATATCGCCAGCAGGATCATCAAAAACTAGTATTCCATCCGGAGTCCATAAATTTTTAGTGGAAGTCCAACAAATAGCATCTTCCCCTATCGGGGAATATTTGAGAGTTTCTGCAACTGTTGCAATTTTCCAACTACCTCTGCCGCATTGGGCTATGTGGGATTCCATCACATCGAATTCACACGCAGCAAATGGGCCACGGTATTCAAATTTCCACTTTTCAGTATTTTCCATGTGTTTATAACTTTCTCTAGATATATAAGTATTTAGAGTAACTAATACATATGTTGGATGAATTATAATTATCAGAAACGATATTAGCAAGATAGCATTGAGAGGATATATTAAATTTTTGTACAATAACATTTATAAACCCTCATTATTAGAGAGATATATTATCGGGTGCAAAATTCGAAAGAAAAGTAGCTTTTACTCCCGAACCTTATTATAAAATGAAAAAAACAGAAAAAGTTCAAAAGGATAGTGAAGAATTAGAAGTAGTTAAGAAACCAAAGGTAGCTGAAGAAATGAAAGATACAGATATGAAGGATCAAACTGCTCTAACATCTATTGAGGATTATATTAAAACTGCTGCGTATCTTGGAGCAAAAGTAGTTACTCCTACAATGAGGCCTTATATTTATCGAAGAAGACTTGATGGTCTTGCAATTCTTAATACTCTTTTAGTGGATAAAAAATTAAAAGATGCATTAGAGTTTGTAGTTAAATTCAAACCAGAAGAATGGATATTAGTTTGTAGAAGAGAAGCTGGTTGGAGAGCTGCACAAATGTTTTCCGAATTAACTGGCGTTAGGATATTCACTAAAAAATATCCATCAGGAATTCTTACAAATACAAAGTTATCTAATTTCTTTGAAACAAAGATGATATTTATTTGTGATCCTTGGATAGATAAGAATGCATTAGTCGATGCAAAGAAGGTAAAAGTTCCAGTAGTTGGAGTATGTAATACTAATAATAATACTGCGGATATAGATTTTGTTATAATTGGAAACAATCATAGTAATAAGTCATTAGGACTTTTCTTCTGGCTTCTATCTAGAGAATATATGAAAGCACAAAATATCAATAAAGCTTTACCTAGCTTAGAAGATTTTGCTGGAGAAAAATTAATCCTTGAAGAACCAAAGAAGAAAAAGAAAGAAGAATTGAAAGAAGATAAATTGAAATCTGACGAAGAGAAAATTGAACAAAAGTTTAAAAAAATTGCACAAGAGGAGGGAGCAGGAGCAGAAGAAGGAGTTTGATTAGAAGTTTAAAGTTTTGAAAAAAAACCAAAGCTTTATAAATCAAACTTTCAGATTTAATATACCGATGACCGAGATGCGAGGTTCGTTCTCGGATTAATAAAAAAAATGACACAACAAATATACGACATAATATCAAAAGCTGCAAAGACTGGAAAGATAGATAAAGGAATCAATGAAGTTACTAAAGCTCTTGAGAGAGGTGTTGCAAAGATGGTGGTAGTTGCTTTAGATGTTTCTCCAAAAGAATTAGTACAACACTTACCAATTCTTGCAAAGGAAAAACAAATAAAGTTTTTTGAAGTTGACTCTAAAGAGAAGCTAGGTGTTTCTGCAGGTTTATCTATAGCTACTGGCGCAGTCGCAATCATAAATGAAGGCGAGGCAAATTTAGCTTCAGTTAAGTAAGATGGCAAAGGAACAGAAGGTAAATCAGAAAGAGAGTTCTGCAACAAAGGGTTCTGAAAAAATAATGGAGACTTCTGGGGCAGTTCCAGCAGTTGTTGAGGCACTTCTTGGAAGAACTGGTATGAGAGGAGAATTAACACAAGTTAAATGCAGAGTTTTACAAGGTAAAAATATGGGTAAACAATTAAGAAGAAATGTTAAAGGTCCAATTAAGAAAAGAGATATTCTAATGTTAAGAGAGACTGAGATCGAAGCAAGAAAATTAATGAGAAGAATTTCAAAGGGGGCTTTTAGTTAATATGCCAGCATGTTCTTTTTGTAAGCAAGGTTATGAATTTCCACGAGGTACAACTGTAGTTCATAGAGATGGTACTGCTAAATATTATTGTTCATCCAAATGTAGAAAAAATGCTGAGATGGGTAGAGACAATAAAAAAGCGAAGTGGGTTAAAAAGCAAGAGAAAAGTGTAGAAGTCTCAAAAAAGTAATTCTAAACAGTATAGTTTTGTTCTTTTTGAAAATTTTTATTTAATTATGAAAAAAGCGGTTCAAACTTTAAAGAAAGTTAGTATTAATCCGCTAAAAAACTAGTTTTTATAAGTATCATCATCCTCGGGTTTTTTTTTTATAACCCTGGAAAGGGCTTATAGAGCAAAACAAATAGTGAGCTCTACTCGCCCCTTCTGGGAAAAAAGAGGTGATAAATATTATAGATATTTAGACTATTTAAACCTTTCGGTTTGTTGTAATTTAGTAGTGACAACCAAACAGCGATGAGAAAACCAAATCCTTATAAAACTTATAATCTTTTTTTTGATATGGTAATAATATCTGAAGAAGAAAAAGGTTTAATCCAACAAGAAGCAAGAATTTTCTTAAAAGAATTTAGTAGAAAATTGGATAAAATTAATGAAAATTTAATAGAGAGTTTTGAAAATGTAGAATCAAGAAAAGAAGGCGATGGTTGGGAGACTAATCCGGATTTTAAAGAGTTAATTCTTGAAAATGCCCCATATGTAGACGACAATTTAATTATGGGTGAGAAAGGAGCCTGGAAAAAATGAACAAGATAGAAGATCTATTAGTAAATATGGAATCTCTTCCTCCTTTCAGTAAACCTT
>CAZKBE010000049.1:0-3212 GCA_964551115.1 Candidatus Woesearchaeota archaeon | reverse complement strand
CGATGGAGCGCAGGTTTTTAGTGCATACGAACTGGAAGATAAACTATTTTTAAGACTTGTTCTTGGAAGGATAGAATTTTTCCATACGGAATATTATAAACGACTTGGGCCACATAATGCGAATATATATTTCGACGGAGATTCTATAAAGAATTACATTATGGCGGACTGGAAAAGAATTAACACACTTAGTCCTGAAATGCAACCTCTAGAATACCTAGTAGATTCTGCCGTACAAAGTGGTGCTTATGACCTAGTACATGATGCGGATAGTAAAAGAATAACTGAAATAGAAGATTTAGAAAAAGAATTAAAAGACGTAAGAGAAAATCGAGCCAAATAAAAATGAAACAACAAACTCAAACAAATGAAAGGAGGTGGAAAAGATGATTGGGTCAAAAAGAATGTTCGATACTCTTTTAGAAGATTTCGCCAAGAACTTCGAATTAGATTACCGAATAAGTACTCTGAATCTATGGGAAGATAATGTTCAAGATACAACATTTTATTTGCTTAATCCTCAAGATAAAAGAAATACCCGAACTATATTGGCATACCAATATAGTAATTTCCAAGAAACTATCGGGTTATATCCTTTTGGATTTTTTGGAATTTGGGATAATATTTCGCTCTTAAATCCAACCGAGTTTACCAAAATGTCTAAAGAAGGTGGAGGCTGGGCAGCGTATAGTCTTTTTAAAGAAATTGAATCCATGGTGGGGATATCTGGTGAAGCAGAAATAATCTTTGAAAGAGAGTATTGGGAGAGAAGATATCCTAGGAGGGAGGAGTCTCTAAGAAGCATTATAGATAAAACTTTACCTATTCCACAGAGGACTGTAAGATATAACTTTTAACCTGTATAAAAAGAGGTGATTCTTTTTATTTTAATTGTAGTATTCTTCCCTACAACAAAACAAAAGATATAAAAAGAAAGAAGGATATCTAGAATTATGGATTTTGAAATAACACGGGAAACATTAAAAAAAATAGGTCTGGGACATAACGAATCTAAGATATATTTGACCTTATTGAAACTTGGACCCTGTATGGCTGGAAAAGTTGCTAAAGAAAGTAATATAGATCGAAGTGCATGTTATGATTCTCTTAAGGCATTATTAAAAAAAGGGTTAGTGAGTTATGCTATTGAAGCAAACAGAAAGAAATATTCTGCTGTGAACCCAGATAAACTTAGAGCTTATCTTCAAGAAAAACAAGAACTTGTTTCAGAAATTCTTCCAGATCTTAGAGGTCTATTTAATCAAACAGAAGAAAGATCTCAAGTAAATATGTTTAACGGATTAAAGGGTTTAAAGTCGGTTTTTGAGGATATTTTAACGCATTCTAGAGGAAAGGAAAACTTAGTAATCGACTCTTCAGGTAAGTTTGAAGAAAGAATGCCATTTTATTTACCCCATTATATAAAGAGTTTAGAGAAAAATAAGATATCTATAAGGCATATTGCTAGAAAAGACAAAGAAAATACCTTACACCCTAGCAAGAACACCCAGATAAGATTCTTTCCACAATTACTTGGAAAACAAGCAATTACGACAAATATTTACGCAGATAGAATTGCCTTAATTCTCTGGACAGATGTTCCAGAAGCAGTAATCATTCAGAATAAGGCGGCGGCAGAGGCATATAAAAGCTACTTTGAACTTCTTTGGAAATCAGCTAAATAAGATAACTCCCTTTAGATAATCTTTTATATCCCCAATATAATTCGAATGATATGAATATTGGAATTGATTTAGATGAAGTCCTTGCAGATTTTTTACCTGCTTTGATAGAGTACCATAATGACACTTATGGGACATCGTTAGCTAGAGAACAATTTGGATCATATAGATTTTGGGAGACTTGGGGTGGAACAAGGGAAGAGGCAATACAGAAGGTATATGACTTTCACAAAACCCCTTATTTTGAAAATATGAAACCTATCTTTGGTTCTCAAGAAGCTGTAAAGATTCTAAAACAAAAGAACAACTTAGCAATTATAACTTCCAGACAAGACGATATTTCTGAGGCAACAAAAAGATGGATTACAAAGCATTTTCCAAATACTTTCTCAGAAATTTATTTCGCAAATCATTATTCTCAAAATGGAATTTCAAAAACAAAAAAACAGATATGTGATCATGCAGGGATTGAAGTTTTAATCGAGGATTCCCAAGAATATGCTTTAGAATGTCTTGACCCAAAAAGAAGAATAGTGCTTATTAATTGTCCTTGGAACAAAGATTACAAATTGCCTCAAGAAATTTATCGTGTAGATTCCTGGAAAGAGATTATTAAGTCTATTTTAAATATAGATCCAATTAATTAATGGATTTACTTAATTCTCCCAGAGTTATACGCTCTATATCTTGTTTTGATTTCAATGGGAGAATTGCAACATTCGTTTTATCCTTAAACTTATTTCTTAAATGACTTATACGTTTAAGATTCATATTTATAGCTCTTTCAAATCCATTGAAGAATAAATCTGCGCTAGAGGTATATAATAAATGAATTCTGTGTGTTTGGGGTATATCTAAAAGAGTAGTTACAAACTCATCTAAGTTAGTGATGTCCATATCGGAGATTATACTTAAATCATATTCCTTATGGCTTGCCTTTAATATTTGTTCTACTTTTCCTGGGTTAAATGTTGTTCCCCCACTCGTATCGATCCTTAAAATTTTATGAATTTCTCCCTTGTCTCGTGTAGCAGGTAGTAGATGATCCGTGCCACCAAAGCTATAAACAGCCACACTGGAACCATTGTATAGATAGGCATTTGAAATTGCAGTTCCACCTAAAACCGGAATAGAAATAGAACTAATTGGTGAAGGCATACTACTCGAATTGTCAATTATTAAGAAACTATCCGGTATTGATTCTTCATTCCCATACGATTCGCCTTCTTTTCTTACCCATCGTTTTGTGATGCCTGGTAAAATTCCTGGACTACTAAATGCGTCTACATCGGTTATAGTGTCTCCTATCTCAAATGAGGCATGTCTATGAGGATATAGGCTACCATTTTTATGCATGGACTTTTTCTTTATGGGAATTGAATAATTTTCAGCTAAAGAACTATAAAAGTTTTCTGCTAATTGAAAAACACCTTCTCCAATTCCTGCTCCAGGACCACTTGAATCACCTTCCTTTAAACCGCCTTCCTTTAAAATTTGTTTAACTATCCCTTCAAATTCTCTAGAGTTAGA
>CAZKBE010000048.1:0-3410 GCA_964551115.1 Candidatus Woesearchaeota archaeon | reverse complement strand
CCATTATTTTAACCTTCATGGAGCTGCCCCTTGTTCCAACAATCTTTCCGCTCATTCCAACAATTCTTTGTGGATATGCAGAGGGGACACTTTGTTGAGTTATAACAGCAACACTATCACCAACGTTTAATTTTTTAAAGTATTCACTAAGCTGTATCTTTCCTCTTGTCCTTATATTCATTTTTTTTCCTACCATTTTATTTTCTACTTATTTTATGTTGTATTTCTTTTAATAGATTGTCAAGTACTTTATCTATTGCGACAAACGGATTCATATCTTGATTGTCGGATGTTACCATTCCGCCATCATAATCCAGATGTCCCTTAACCTCGAAATGTCTTGAGTTGTTTTTGGGATGAACCTTTATTTCGAGTCTAATTTTTTTATAGTCTGTTACTTTTTCTATTTTTTGAGTGTACTTTTGAACCAATTTCTTGGCGGCTATAATTTCCTGTTCATCGAGGCAGTCAAACCTTTCCAGTACTATTTTACTGTCAAGCTCTTCTGCTACCATCCCAATCCAACAAAAGAGTCGTTTTTAAATCTTTTTAATTCAATTTAAGTCGTAATAGACAAGAAAATTAACACTCGCTTACTCTTCCAAGTTCCATATTGCCTTTGGCCATCTCATTATTTGTTCCTTCTACGATAGCCTTGAACATTTTCTCGCCCCAAACAGCCTTACCACATCTGTCGCAAACGTCCATAGCTCTTTCATCGGGAACATCACCCTTGCAATAAACACAACATTTTTTCGCAACCATTTTCTCCTCGATTTTTATTAATTGATTGTTTCTATAATTTTCACTTTTTAAATACTTCTATTGTTGCCTATATATTTCAAAACATTTAAAAACGAACTGCTATTTTGAGTTATATGAAAAGAGAGATAATATATTTTTTACTAGTGGCATGCTTTATTTCTTTGGCATCCGTAGTGGTAAGCGCAGAGGCATGTACTCTTGTGCCAGTTCTTCTTAATCAAGACCCTTATCCAGCAACACAGGGGGAATATGTTAAGCTGGCATTTCAACTACAAGGAATAGAAAATCCAGATTGCGGCAGAGTATCTTTTGAATTACTAAACAAATATCCAATTATTTTTGATCCAAATACAACCGCTAAATATGAGATAGATGCAGGTACATTCAAGAAGGATTATAGCCCATACTCAATCCTCACATATAAGGTTAGAGTCGATAAAGACGCAGTTGACGGAGACAATCCAATAGAGGTCGAGTATTTGTATTCTGGAAGTGGGGCAAAGATAAAAAAGCAATTTAATTTGAATATTGGAGATTCGATGGCAAATTTTGAAGTATTTGTAAAAGATTATAGCTACGTCACAAAGGTTCTTTCCCTAGAAATTCTGAATTATGGTAAAAGTAAGGTTCAGGCAATTTTAGTAGAAATTCCAAAACAAGACATTATAAATCTTACTGGCGCAAATAAGAATATAGCTGGAGACCTGGACGCAAACGAGTATACGTCTGTAGACTTTACAGCATCACCACTAGATGGATCAATTCAGGTCTTGATAAGTTATACAGATTCTGCAGGCATAAGAAGATCGGTTACAAAACAAGTCACTTTTGATTCTTCATATTTTATTAATACAAAAGCATCTTCCAGTAGTTCCTCTTGGAAAATCATATTGGCGGTTGTTATTCTTTTATTGATAATATATTATTTCTATAAACGTAGCAAGAAAAGGAAAGCGGCAAAATAATTCTAGTTATATACAAGAGTTTATAAAATAAAAAGAGATAAATTAAATATGGTAAAAAGGGGAGAGGATATAGTAATAGAGCTAGACAATGTTTCTAAAATTTATGATATGGGAGACAATAAGGTTAGAGCAGTGGACGGGGTTTCGATCAAGGTAAAAACAGGTCAATTTATTGCAATAATGGGACCAAGTGGAAGTGGAAAATCTACTGCCATGAATTTGGTTGGAAGTTTGGATAGCGCAACTCATGGGAAGATATTTTTAGATGGACAGGATATTTCTAAGCTTCACGAGTCAGATCTGGCCCAAATAAGAGGCAAAAAAATAGGGTTTATTTTTCAAAGCTTTAATTTGATTCAAAATATGACAGCAAAAGAAAATATAATATTGCCGATGGTATTTCAAGATGTAGAAGAATCAGAAAGAGAAAGGCGTGGAGAGGTGTTGTTGAGATTAGTAGAACTATGGGAAAGAAGAGATCATTACCCGAATCAGCTTTCTGGGGGCCAGCAGCAAAGAGTGGCCATAGCTCGTGCTTTATCAAATGATCCAGAGGTTATTCTTGCGGATGAGCCAACCGGAAATTTAGACACCAAGACAGGCGAGATAGTGATGGCATTTCTGGAAAAGTTGCATAAAGAAGGGAAGACAATTATTATGGTCACTCATGATCCAGATAAGGCGCAAAAGCATGCGGAGATAGTTTATTGGCTAAAAGATGGAAAACTTGAGAAGGTAACTAAAAAAAGATGATAAACGACTATTTTAGGATTGCACTTAAAAATCTAAAACATAGAGGAATAAGAAGTTGGTTAACCTTGCTCGGAATTTTTATAGGAGTTACTGCGGTAATAGCCATAATATCATTGGGCGCAGGATTAAAGCTTGCGGTATCAAGCCAATTCGGAATTAGCAGTACAGAAGTTTTGACGGTTCAGGCGGGCGGATTAAATTCCTATGGCCCACCAGGAAGCGGAGCGCTAAATCCGATTACCGTTTCAGATCTCGATGCGATAAAAAAACTATCAAGTGTAAAAACGGCAATAAGGAGAAATGTGGTCTCTCTCAAAGTAGATTTTAATAATATTCAACAAATTAAATATGCAATTCAAACACCAGACGGGGCAGATAGAGCCTTTGTCTATGAAAATCTTCAAATAGAGGTAGAGAGAGGCAGGCTGTTAACAGATGCAGATACT
Organism: Candidatus Woesearchaeota archaeon; assembly: GCA_964551115.1. Classification (GTDB taxonomy): domain Archaea; phylum Nanobdellota; class Nanobdellia; order Pacearchaeales; family GW2011-AR1; genus CAKZRD01. The sequence goes on along the minus strand of CAZKBE010000048.1, from coordinate 481 downwards.
ACAAAAATCATGCTTGGCTACAATTTTATTTCTAGTAGCGCTTCTGGATTTGATAAAAAAGTAGAAGTTGGAGATAAACTTAGCATTAATGGAAAGAAGTTTGAGGTAGTCGGAATTACAAAAAAGAAAGGGAGTTTTATTTTTGATAATGTTATTTATATGAATGAAGAACAATTGGAGGAATATATGCCAAACAAAGATAATGTAGACGTAATAGCCGTTCAGGCGCAAAGCAAAGAAACATTAAATAAAACAAAAGAAGATATAGAAAAACTACTGAGACAAAGAAGGGGCGTTAAGGTTGGGGAAGAGGATTTCGAGGTGCAAACCCCCCAGGCGATGCTTGGAACAGTTAACAGTATTTTAACAGGAGTGCAGATATTTATTGTAATAATAGCATCCATTTCTATACTAGTCGGAGCCGTAGGAATCGTAAATACAATGACCACATCTGTACTAGAAAGAAGAAAAGAGATAGGAA
>CAZKBE010000047.1:0-3453 GCA_964551115.1 Candidatus Woesearchaeota archaeon | reverse complement strand
GAGCACCTTTTGCAGCAACAACTTTTTTTCTACTACTAGAATTCTTCCAAACTTGAGAAACAGCTAAAAAATCATGAGACAATGGATATTCTTTAACCAAATCCCAAGCATCGTGTCTATGACTTGAGTCAATTTTTCCCTTAAATAAAGCACTCAGCGCCTTCTCCATTGGATCGGTTGGATCTTTTTGACTAGCTAAAATTCCATAATCTATCAACTCATGAAAACTTTCTGGAACTGGTTCGCTATTTAAAGAATAAAACTTATTATCAGAAAATAATCTAACAACACTCATTTTATTTTGAGTAATTGTTCCAGTCTTATCGCTACATAGAACCGTAGCAGAACCCAAAACCTGAATTGCTTTTTGTTTTCTTGCTAGAACATTTTTTTTAGACATTCTCCATGCACCCAGGCCCAAAAAGATAACTAAAACTACAGGTAATTCTTCCGGAATTATAGCCATCGCAAGAGTAACTCCTGCTAAAATAGAATTAATAAGACTCTCCTTAAGAATATAATAAATAATAGTAACCAATATAGACAAAGCAAGAGCGCTGAAGGCAACATACCTAACGATTTTATTGGTTTCTTTCTCGAGATTTGTTTTCTCAGGAATAATGTTTTCAAGACTTTTTCCAATCTTCCCCATTTCCGTATCGCTACCAACATTTTTAGCAATAGCAACTGCTCTCCCATTTACAACGAGCGTTCCAGAATACGCGAAACAAGTATTATCTCCGCCCGGAGCCTGCATAACTACTTTTAAATTTACAGTTGGAGATTTTTTAACTGCAAAACTTTCCCCAGTCAAAATACTTTCATCTACAGATAAATTACTAGAATCAACTATGATGCAATCAGCAGGAACTCTATCTCCTTCCGCAAGAATTAAAATATCTCCTGATACAACTTCTCTACCAGCAATTCTTTTAATTTCATTGTCTCGAAAAACAAGTGCTCTCGGACTAGATAAATTTCTTAAAGCCTCTAAGGCTCTTTCAACTTTATTCTCCTGATAAATAGTAATAATAATCATAAAAAAAACAAACCCCAAAAGCAAAAAAGACTCTTGAATATCTCCTAAAAGCAAATAAAGAAACCAACAAACAACTAAAAGTAAAAACATAGGCTCCTTAAGAACATTCAAGACAATAGATAAAAAACCCTTTCTTTTTTCAATAGGAAGTTCATTATAACCTTTCTCAGCCAACTTTTGATCTACCTCTATTTTAGAAAGTCCACGTAGACCTAAAGAATTAATTGTATCAATCACGCTCTGCATAAAATAACTAATAAAAAAAGGTATTTATAATTAACTAATTACTAAGGATAATATTGATGAGGCTTATTCTTGTGTTTACTTCTTTCAATACCTTTTATCCAAAAATATTCTTTTATTTTATTCTCAAATTTTTTCCAAGCAAATAATAAAATAATTAAAACAATTGCTATTACTAAGAAAATAATCTTCCAACCAAAATATTTTAAATCTTCGGTTTTATCATCTGAAACAATTAAATTATTTTCAGAAACATTGTTATTAATATTTTTCTCATCAGTCTTAACAATTTCCTGTATGAAAATCATGGCCTTAGTTTTATTCATTCCATCATATCTTGCTCTAACATCATTTACAGAATCATTATTCAAATCAAATTCATATAAAGTTCCTTTCTGTAAATAAGCAGTTATTGGATTTGACCGAATTACTACCCTAGCAGTTGTAGAATTAAAATTCTGCATTGTTAAAGTATGATTATTAGATTGAACAACAAATCTTATTTTATCATTATATCTTAAATTAAAATTATTTCCGGATAAAGGCAAATTAACATCGGAGAAATAAGTTTGAGGAGAATAACTTGAAGAAGTCGTAGTCGTTGTTTGATTTTCTGTTTGATTTTCTTCATCAACAGTTTCAGTTACAGTTAAACTTCTTGTTTTAGTTGTTTTGATTAACCCCGTATTATCTTTACATTGGATATTCCAAGTGTAATTGCCATTAGATAAATTTAAAGATAAAATGTTGTTCTGTTCTTTAACAATAGATGTTGAAGAATTCTTGTGTTGCCTTGAATAAAGTGCGAATACTTCGCTAGCAGAAAGAGAACGATTCCAGATTACAACTTCATCCAAATAACCATCAATGTTTTCACTTTGTCCCATTTGTATATCTCCACCTATTGCTCTAAACGCATTATTGATTGTTATGGGATCTGCACTACTCTGAGCATAACTCCCATCATCAACACCATTTACATAGAATGATACAATATTATTTTGTCTAACTGCCACAACATTATACCATTTATTTAGCGAAAGTATACTTCCTCCAGATCCGCTCCCTATACCAGAATTAGTATAAAAGTTAACATGCCTATCATTTATAGCAAAAAGAAAATCATCTCCATTGCCTCCAAAAGCAAGAATAGAATCATAACCATCATTGCTATTAAGTTTAACCCATGCAGAAAGAGTAAAATTACCTATTGATGTAAAAACAGCATTGTCTGGCAAGACAATATTCTGCGTACCATTTAAATAATAGGATGCACTTCCAAATTTAGATCCCGTATGATTAAATTCTCCGTCATTTGCAGTACCATCATTTCCATTTCCAGAAGAGTCTACTAAATTATCATTAAAATGCCACAATGCAAGTAAATCACTTTCATTAGACTCAATTTCAGATGTTCTCATACTATCTGTAGTCAAATTACAATATTCAATTTCTTGCTCATCTAAACTCAGGGCTGCATTAAATACAAAAGAAACAGGACTTGAACTTGCAGAATTATTTGAAGGTGAGACAATATTTACTCTTAAGGAGGATACGCCACTCGATTGCCATTTTAAAATAGGATAATCTCTGCCATCATAGGCATTACTCCAAACATTAGTGAAATCCCAAATATCTCCATTTTCGCCAGCAGTATAAACTCCATGGCTAGTATCGAAAAATACATCGACAGAACTTTCATTATAGCTAATGAACTCTACTGGACCATCAACACTAGAATCATATCCAATAGCAACAAGGGCAGAATCCGTAGTCCATCCACAATTAATGTAATCATTAGGGCTACTTCCAATAAATCCTCCAGCAGTCTCTGTATTTTCAGAAGTCAAACTTCCTGTGGCATATGAAGAATAAATAGAATCACCTGCATTTATTCCGGCGAAACCTCCTATGGATGATCCTTCTGAACTAACATCTCCCGTAGAATAACAAGTGTATATATCGCCTGGATTTTGTCCAACAAATCCCCCAACATAGTTAGAAATATATCTATCAGAAACATCTCCCCTTGAATAAGAATTATTAATAAATGAACTCAACCCATTATATCCAACAAATCCGCCCACACTACTTCCTGCTGACTCTGTCCTAACACTTCCCAGGGCGTAAGAACTTTCTACAAATCCATAATTTACTCCTATAAATCCACC
>CAZKBE010000046.1:1182-3490 GCA_964551115.1 Candidatus Woesearchaeota archaeon | reverse complement strand
TTTTCAATAAGCTGAGAAGAATTTATACATTCTTCTTCTGTATAAGATTTCCATTTATCTAAGATTTCTTTCTCTATTGTTACACTAAATACTTTCTTGACCATGATAATATTTATATTATTATTAATATTTATATTATTACCTATTTAAATGTTTTGTTTAGATCTAGGAAAACTTTATATAACTCTAAATTTAACCTCTCCTATGATTCAAGAAATAAAAAGAGATGATTCTAAAGATCATCTAAACATTCTAAAGGCACTAAATGAAATTCCTTTCTTAGTCGGAAAGACGCTTTTAGTTGATTTTTTAAGAGGAGATATGAAAAATAAATCTATTCTAAAGAATAACTTGTTCAATAGGTATAATTTTGGGTGTTTTAAAAGAAAATCTGAAGAAGAAATAAGGGAAATGATCGAAAGCCTTATTTCAAATAAGCTGATAGAATCTTCGACCCTTCCAAATACTTTTATCAAAGTTATTGCTATAACTTCTAAGGGAAATGAAGAGTTACTAAATCCAACACTTAACGCAAAGAAAACCAAAAACAAGTTTAATTTAACTTTCTCACAAGTAACTGAACAAGAAAGAGAATTATTTAACCAGTTAGAATCTGTCTTAAAAGGATATAATGAAAGTCAGAAGAAAGCAATCATTAGTCAAAAAAACAAGATATTATGTATTGCCGGGGCAGGTTCTGGAAAAACTTCTGTTTTAGTAAAAAGAATAGAATTTTTAGTTAAGTATCGTTCTGTACCGGCAGAAAAGATATTAGCTATTACATTTACAAGGAGAGCAAAACAAGAGATGGAGTCTCGTCTTTTGGATCTAGGTATAAAAACAAATGTAGAGACATTTAATTCTTTTAGTGAGCAAATTCTAAGGAAAAATGCTCATAGAATTTATAAAAGATCTGTTCGAGTTATGAATTACTCAGATAAAATATTTGCAATAACTCTTGCTCTAACTAGAGCAAATTTAGACATGCAAAGAGCTGTAGATATCTATTTCTCAGAGAATCAAAAAAGGGGGAAAGAACCAGAAAAACTGGCGAATATCTTCTTATCAGATTGTTTCTCGATTATTGAATACTTTAAGGCAAAAAAGCAAGAACTCTATGACTTTTCAAAAGATATGTCTAAAGATAAGGAAAATGCACGGATCATTTATAATGTATGTAAAGACATAATGACCCACATGCAAGTTCAAGGTCTTAGAGATTTTACGGATCAGCTTATAGACTGTTTGAAATTCTTTAGCCAAACTCCTTCAGAAGTTCCAAAGTTTGAACATATATTAGTAGATGAATATCAGGATGTAAACGATGCCCAAATAGAACTTTTAGGAATATTAAACTCTCCAAATATGTTTTGTGTTGGAGATCCAAGGCAATCTATATTTGGGTGGAGGGGGAGCAATATAGACTATATTTTTAATTTTCAAAAGGAGAATTTTGATGCAGAGATAATTAGTTTAAATAAAAATTATCGTTCTTCGAGAAATATTGTGGATTTTATGAATTTTAGTATCTCAGACTTAGGTTTAGAAGATCTAGAAAGTTCAAGAGAACACGAAGGGGAAATACATTTCTTTGATTTTGAGACAGAACAAGAGGAGTATGAATATATAATAAAAAGAATTAAAGAGTTAGATGTAGACCGGAATGAAATTTTTGTTTTATCTAGGACAAATAGACAATTAAACGAGTTATCTAAAAAGTTAGCTGCTTTGCAAATAGCTCACGTAGTTAAGTCGGATGAGGTAACTAAACCTGTAGATGCAAAACACGGCGAGGTTGTTTTATCAACAATTCATGCAATAAAGGGTTTAGAGGCAAGAGTAGTATTTGTTATAGGATGCAATGAACAAAATTTCCCTTGTAAAGCTTCAGATCATCCAATACTTGAATTTATCAAAGGACAAGAGTCTGATAAAGAAGAGGAAGAAAAAAGGTTATTTTACGTGGCCATATCTAGAGCAAAAGAAAAGTTATTTCTTTCTTATTCTGGGAAAAAACCAACATATTTCATAAATGAAGAAATGAAAAAGCTAATCAATCAAACAAAATTTCAGAAACTTTTTAGTTAATCCTTCACAAAAACTCTTATAAACTATCTAATTTTATCATATATATGAATACAAATTTAAGTATATTGGAAGAGAAATATAAAACATTAGATGATTTTATATTACTAGCAGATACTATAAAAAAAATAAAGCCAAAATCTATCCTTCTCCAGTTCCCAGATGGCCTTAAACCTTATGCAACAAGTATTGTGAGAGAGATAAAAGAGATTGCTAAAAAGAC
>CAZKBE010000046.1:0-1082 GCA_964551115.1 Candidatus Woesearchaeota archaeon | reverse complement strand
TCTAAAGTACTCTTAGCCTGTGCACTCCTTTTAAGATTTAAATCCGAAATTCTAAATAATGATTATATCAGAAATCTAGATGAGGCAATGTATGGTAAAAAAGAAGATAAGAAATACATTTTAGAAAGAATTGAATTAGACGAGGGGGAATTGCCTCTATTAGTTCCTAGAACTCCTATGCCGAGGTTTAAGAAAGTTACTTTAAAGGAATTAATGTCTGCGCTTAATAAAGCAATTGAGACAGAGGGAAGAAGAATCAGAAAAGATATAAGTTCTAAACAGGCAGCAAAACTTGCTTTATCGGTTATGCCTCGAGATAATCGAGTTCCTCTTAAAGATCGTGTCCAGGAATTGATGAGTCGTATTACTAAATATCTAAAAGAAATCGAAAGAACAGATTTAACCTTCCACGAACTTTCTCCAACTCGGGAAGAGAAACTAACAACCTTTTTACCGATACTTCATTTGAATAATAATGAAAAAATCTACATAAACCAAAAAGAGGCGTTTCAGGATATATTCATAAGATTAGATAAACAACACGAACTTGAGGATTTAGAGTTATCCGAAGAATTTGTTGAGGACTTATCTAAAGCAGAGCTTTTGGAAGGAGATAAACTTGAGCAAGAAGAAGCTTTAGAGCTCAATGAGCTAGATAGTTCTTGAATAACTTTTGAGTAAAATAAAATCCTACTCCTACTATTAGGGCATACAAAACCCAACTATTTGTTCCAATAAACATCTTTACAAGACTAAATATTATTAAAATAACACATAATGTCCAAAGAATCCAGGCTATTGACTTTTTCATTTATTTTTTAGGTTAATTAAGCTTATAAGGTTTTTGAATCATTCTTTAAGTACTGTAAAATTAATCGGGTAAACTACACTTATAAGATCTAAATGCCTATTTTAACTCTACTAAACTAAACAAATAAGGGTTTAGGGCTTAATTAGAATTTATGCTAATACAAAGATTTAAAAGGATTTTTTAGCTGATTAAATCAAGCTCCCATAGTGTAGAGGCCAAGCATACAGCCCTTTCAAGGCTGTGACCCGGGTTCGAATCCCGGTAGGAGCGT
>CAZKBE010000045.1:0-3882 GCA_964551115.1 Candidatus Woesearchaeota archaeon | reverse complement strand
AGATGATCCTTGTAAGTCATGAGCAAAAAATCGAGGGTTTTGTAGATAACGTTATTAGAATTAAGAAAGAAGAGACTAGTCAAGTTGAAAGTTAATTAAATATATTTTTTAAAACTTTTTTCTTCTGAGCCATCGCTTGACATTTAAAACATACGGATTTTCCTTGACTGATCTCTTTCAAGTCTTTCTTTAATGCTGTTTTTGAACATTCTGAACAAAATCCTAAGCAATCTAAACAATATTCTTCTCCGGATACTGAATCTTCTCTTATATGCTGTTTACAATAGGTTCTTTTACACTTTTTACAAATTCTTTTACATGATTCACATATCGGGCTACCGCAAGAGTTACATTTGTCCTTTAAACAATCTTTGCAGAATTGTCCACCACAACTTCCACATCTAAATAAGCAAGTTGGACAACAAACGTGTCCTGTTTTACACAAAGCAATTTGTTTCATTTGCTTTTCGCAACTCTCACAGTTAGTATTTTGCATTTCACTTGTTAACGGATCATATATTATCTGGAAATTCTTTTTTAATAAACCGTCTTCTAAAAGAAGATTAAGATGATATAATGGATAATAAAGAACCGTTGTATTTGTTAATTTAGTGTCCATACTAACTGCATGTTTTTGTTTTTCATCATTTATTGTAAAAACTTCTTCTTTGTCTAACTTTTCTATTTCCTTTCTGATTGTCTCTTCGTTAAGTTTTTTTAATTTTTGGATTTTTTCTTGTTTTTCTGGTGTTTCTGCTTCGGATTCTATTTCTTTAATTCTTTTTTTATTTTTTTCCATAGAATCATAAAACTCTTTTTTTTGAACAGCATAATGGTCTTGAATTCTTTGAATTTCTTTTTTTAGCCTTTCTGAAATTTCAGAACTTATCTCTCTAACCTTTGGTTTGATAAGTTCCCTTACTTTTTCTCTTGCAATATTATAATCTTTTTCCATATATTTTGTGTCTACCTCTTTTAACTCTCCTTCAGAGATATCATAATCTTTTAGATTACCTTGTATTATTTTGCCGCTATGGATAAAAATTTCTTCTATAATCTCTTCATTCTTATTTAAATATCTAAAATTTGTCTTAAAACTGAATCTAGAAAAGAAGTTATTCTCATAGTCTTGTTTTATATTTTTCAATAAGCAGTTTTTCAAAGAAATTCTTTTTTCAATTTCGGCTAGGGGGTCGATTTTTAGATTAATTTTTAAAATTGTAGTAGAAGTATTTTTATTTAGGGCATTCATTATTACCTTGAATAATTTTGTTCCGGGATAGAAGCAATCTAGTGAATTATTCAATATGTCTTTTTCTGAGAAAGAGACTAAATAGGGGGCTGGTTTTTCATAGGATTCTTGAAAGATAGGTTCTACATTATCTATTACGATATGATCTGCTTTTTCGATAATTGTTGCATTCATTCGTTTAAAAAAAGATATCACCAACTCTTTTAACTTTTCCATTAATTAGCCTAATAAAGAAGGTTTTTAAGTATTATTGGACTGAAAGTTCAAATATATCTTTTTATCAATCTATTTAGGTAACTCTCTGAAAACTCTAGTCAAGTAACTTACTCGTGGCTTGTTTACTTTCTGAGTATTCTCCAATACCTTTTTCAAGAACTATTGAGATCTCTCTTATACTTTTACTAAACTCTTTTAAGTTACCTTTTGAGTTTAGAAAAGCAGTTATCAATTTTTCCTCAATTTTGGTTTTGCCATGTTGTCCATCGCCATCTAAACCCATGTTGAATAGTATTATTGGCAATTCTCCAATAACTAAACCTACACAGCACATTTTATTAATTATTAGGTCTACGACGTATTCTTCCATAGTATCTTCTGTTGCAAATGAATAGATGTACATATCTCTTTTTTGACCAATTCTATCTAGTCTTCCAATCCTCTGTTCTACAGACATAGGATTCCAAGGTAGGTCATAGTTAATTAAATTCCTACAAAATTGAAAATTTAATCCTTCTGCTCCGGTATCTGTAGAAATCATAATATCTGCCTTGCCTTGTTTAAATGAATTTATTCTAAACGATTTTTCTACTCTATCTAATCCTCCCATAAATTCTATTATCCGTAAGTTTTGAGGGGCTAATTTTTCTACAATGTATCTGAGGGTTGTTGGATGTCTAGTATAGATTAATATTTTTTCATCATCTGATCTTGATCTAATTTCTGCGATTATTTCTAATAGTTTTTCTATTTTGGAGTCTTTTTCTAGACTTTTGTAATCATTTAATATTCCTCTTGCAAGTTGCCTAGTTTCATCATGGTACTTTAGGTCTTGAGAGATTCTTTCCAATGTTTCTATGGATGATTTGGATGAAGAGGTAATTTTTGGAAGTATTGCGTAAATAGCTAGTAAGCCGTTTATTTGGTTACCATCAGCCATAAAATATCTTTTTTTAATTAATTCGGTTATATTATCATAAATAACTCTTTCTTGTTTTGTAAGTTTTATTTTAACAATTTTGGGTATTCTTTTTTTGTAATCTATCCCAGTTTCATCTCTTCTTCGTCTAACCATAAGTTCTCTAAGTTTTTCTTTAAGTCTTTCAGGATTTAATGGGTGTCTTTTGTTACCTTTATATAGAAATTTTTCTCTAAATTCTTTCATAGTGCCTAGATGTCCTCTTTTTAGTAGATGTAATAGGTTATATAACTCAAACAAGTCATTTTGGAAGGGGGTAGCTGTAAGAAGTAAAAATCTTTTCTTTTGTAATCTATCTACAAATTGCCATCTAACAGTATTTTTTTCTTTTAATTTATGAGCTTCATCTACTAGAACTAGATCCCATGAGATTTCTTGAGCTTTGTAGTGCTTAAATCTTTTATTTTCTTGATCGTAAGATTTAACCCGGTCAATAGATGCAATGAAAAAATTGTTATCTTTGTCCCAGTCTTTTATATCCTCTACAATTTTAAAATCTAATTCAAATTTATCTCTTAATTCTTCAACCCATTGTTCAACTAGAGATGGTGGAGTTAAAATTAAAGCTTTTTTAATAAATCCTCTATGGACTCCTTCTTTTAGGACTAATCCTGCAGTGATTGTTTTTCCAAGACCAACTTCATCTGCAAGAAGAGCAGTGGCATTTAGATCTCTTAAAAGGCGAATAGCTCCTTCTTTTTGATAAGGTAACTTATATGCTAGATTTTTTTCGATTAAGTCATAACATAACAATTCATGAATTTCGTCATCTTGAACTAGAACCTCTGCCTGTTTTTTTAATTCGAATAGCTCTGGAGAAGAAAATTCATTCTTTTCTACTTTATCAAAGGTTATCTTCTCATCTAAGAAAGATTCATTAATAATTATATCATTTTCACCCATGAACATGTTTAATTCTGGGAGTATAAAAGGTTTTAGCGTATTTAGTATAGTTAAATTTGATTAGGCTTATGTTTTATCCTGGCTCTCAGTAAGTTCATTTTAGTATGAATTTTGGGTTATTTAGAATGCCGTTTTTATAATTTTGTTTAACCCAGCTATCTTTTTATTGATAATTTCCAATACAGGTAGCATATTTACTCTGATTAAACAAGTTAGATAATTTGCAAATTATCTTTATAAAAAATATCTTAATAATACCTGGTTCTTTTTTACCTTCACTTAAATTTAGGGTTTCGTTTGTCTTATTATCTATCCGGGGTGTTGTTTTTTGGTTCTCATTACTACTTGAATTATCCCTCTCTTGATTATTTTCATTATTTTCTAGATACCCATTATTTTCTAGATACCCATTATTTTCTAGATATTCATTATACTGTCGATTACTATCATTTTGGTTTATGATGATTGTTTGATTACTTATTATAGCAGCATAGTTACAGGTTTGAGTCAAAATAGGATTTCCAGCTTGGCA
>CAZKBE010000044.1:0-3883 GCA_964551115.1 Candidatus Woesearchaeota archaeon | reverse complement strand
TTGCCTTGTCACTATTGGCAGTGAATTTTAGCTATAATGCTTAAAAAGCTAGAAAAAGTAATGTATATATGGCATTTAGACTTCACGGTCCAGCAAATATTGTAACTCGTAATAATCTCTTAAAATTTGTAGAAGATCTCTCAAGAGTATTTACTCAAAGCTATGGTTACCAAGATATAAGGACGATGAATATTATGTGGGGTTTAGAGGATTTTAAGGCTCCAAATGCATTAAAAGAAAGACTTGTTGTAAATGATTTTAATTTTTCTGATCTAGATAGATCTATATTAGCTCTTCCAAATAGGTCCAAACAGTTAGAAGATTACCTGAAGAGTAATACAACACCGGTAGATTGTGTTGGGATAGACTTTACGGATGGAGACCATTATGGTAGGAAACTTTCCACAAGAATAATTAACGAGAATGCATTAAGATACATTTCTACTGGTGAAACAAAACACAGCTCAGAAGCGAGTTATTGTATTAACTCATGGAAAGAAAATCATTGCCCTTCTAAATTTTATGATTCTTTTTCAAAAATATTAACAACAGAATTGAGATGTTGCCAAAGATTGATTAATGATGGCGATGCAGACCTTATTTTTGAGCTTTAAGGAGTTTGTAAATTATCAATACCTCAATAGAATCTAGAAATATATTTCTCCTCGGGCTATTCATACCCTTTAGAAGTAAAGTAGAATGCCCAGAAGCCCGTGAATTGTCACCACCACTATTGTGATTAATGCAAGTAATTTATGAAGCTTGAAAGAATTTCGTATTTTCAATTTCATTCCAAAAATAGAAATAGAGGCAGTTGCAATAAGGAGAATAAAACTTAAAATTCCCAGATGAAAAATTAAAGGTTTTCCTAATATTTGAAAGTAAGAAATATATTCGAGCATTTTTATTATGTATAGTTAAACTAACTCCCCCTTATAAATTGCTTGTTGTTCTAAAACTGAAACTTTAGATGTGCCATGTTTTCCGGTAAACAAATTTTCAAATTTAGAAGAAGTTCCGCAAGTAGATAAAATTGTAGATTTTCCGCCAGGGTGTTTATTGAGATAAGAAGTTATATCATAAACTTTTCCACTATAGGCTACCCAACAATCTCCCTCTTTATTATGTGTTGAAAGTTCAGAAGAAGAAATTCCAGAACTAGCTTGAACGGTGGATTCAGGCATTTCTTGGCTTGTTATTTCAGAAACTTGTAGATTATTCTCTTTATTTGCGGGATTATCTAAATTCACATTTATAATCAATGAAACTATAATAATCAAAATAATAATTGCTAATCCTATAAAAGTTACCTTTTTCATAGAATCTTAAATGGTTTCGTATTTATAAATCTTTTAGTTACTAATTTTTGCTATTTCTTTCTTCATAGGTAGAGAAGCATCTAGTCCAAAGAAATAATCAAAAGATCTCAGAGCTTGGTGTAACAACATAGATTTACCATCCAAGGTGCTATGACCTTCTTCTTTTGCCTTCTTTAAAAAATAACTCTTATGCCCATAAACAATATCTAAGCAAATTTTAGGTTTTCCGGGGATTACTTTTAATATTGGTTGATCATAGTCTTTTTCAATAGGAAGAGTATTTATTACCACATCAGAATTTTCTAAGACTTCAAAGAAATTAGAAGAATAGAGGTTTAAGGGAGTTATTTTTATCTTTTCTGCTAGACTTTTTGCTTTATCTAGCGTTCTATTAGCGATTGAGACATTTCCATGCCTTGAACAAGCCAGAGCTATTGCCCGCCCAGAACCACCAGCACCAAGGACCAAAATCTCTTTTTCCTTTAAAGCGTTAGCTGAGAAACTCTCAAAAAGGCTTTGAATTGCCCCATAACCATCTGTAGAATAACCTTCTAAATGGTCTTTCTTTTTGATAAAGGTATTTACCGCTTCTAATATGTTTGAATCTCCTTGAAGTTGCAATCCGGGATACTTTGCAACTGATTCTTTGTAAGGGTTGGTAACATTAAATCCTAAAATCGAAGGATCCTGGACCAGGATATCAAGAGTTTTCTTTAAATGTTTTGCTCGAACATCTAAGGCAAGATATTCTGCATCAATTTCTAGGTCCAAAAGGGCGGCATTCCATAATCTTGGAGACAGGCTATATTTTGAAGGATTTTCTCCTATAAGCATAATCTTCTTTCTCATATATAAGCTAGATAATTCGGGTTATTAAAGCCTTTTTCTTTAAACATTACAATGGATTTATTCAGTTTCGCTATATCTTTCATATCTATTAAAATTTGGGTAGAAGGATTCCGAGGTTAACCCAGAATAAAGTCTTGTCGCGATATGCTTGACTAATCTAGGATCTAAGCTATTTTTTATTCTAATATTTACAGTTTCCCCTTTTTTTATATTAAGTGATCTTAACCCTAGAATTGAATCAGAAGATTCCCATTCCCTACCGTTTGAAAGTTCAATTGAGTCTTGGGGATACTTTACACATTCTAAAGCTAGTTTTACAGAGCAACCACAACCGAGGCCCTCAGCTAGATTAACTGGAACTTCTTTTAAATAATAATATCCTCTTCCGATTTCAAGCAAATCTGTAATATCTTTCATAGCTTTTTCTGATATTTTAGAGGTTATATAAACCCTAGTGTGGCTAATATTTTTAGTAATTTTGGATAGTATATTCTAAGATAATTAAGCTTATTAACAGATTTCTAAATTTAATACTATGAGATGTCATTATCTTTTATACCCTTCGGCAATTGAAAAATTAAAAGTGTCTGGAATAGAATCAAGGATTGAAACTTTAAAAAAAGCCGATAAACTTCCATGTCAGGGTTGTTTTGCTAGTCAGAGTGATATAATAGGCTCTGTGAAGTACCTAAAAGAGCAGGGTTTTTACAAAGATATTCCTAAAGAGTTTTCAGATAGATACAAAGGGGTAATGAATCAGATGTTAAAAAGACCCGAAGATTTCTATTGGACCGTAAAACGATCTGATCAAGAAGTTAAAGAGCCTTGCGAGTTAGAAGATATGTTATTATTTAGTGGAGATCTGGCTTCAATAGTCCTGGATCCTAAGGAAATTTGGGATTATAAAAAATTTGGTTTTTCTTCACCTTCTGAATTTATTACTACGGTTGGAGCATTTGTAATAAAAAAATCTGGACTTGAGGATGGTCTTTATCAGGGATATAGATGGATAACAAAAAAAGGAGAATTGGAGTTTTTAAATGAAATTACAGGCGATCATAACGCGGACTTAAGGGTTTACCAAACAGACATTACTCCTTATGAAACAAAAGATCCCTTTGAAAGCAATATTGAGATGAGACCAGAAACTGAAGAAGATAGATTTTGTATGGCGCCTTATCATTCAACTGAGGGAAATATGCTTGTTAGTGTTTTGAAATATATTGAACAACAAAAAATACCCGTAGAATTTCAAAAAGATCATGCAAGGGATCTAATTGCCTGGACGCATTCTTTAGGCCAAGGAGGCGGAAGTTGTGCAGAACATTTTGGAGGTTATGAACAAAACCCTATGCTTTTTTTTGTAGCAAATGAGATTGATATTCCTGTATTAAATCATTTAAATGAAACAAATAAAAATACTCCTTTTGGGCTTTCTACTCAAAGAAATGGAGATTATTGTGCCTATATTTCATCTGAAGGGGATTTAGTATTTTCTTATGAAGAGATTAAACCAAAAGAAGATTTTAAGAAAAATATTAGTGTCAGATTTTGCCCTGAAGAAGCAGAACATTTAGTAAAAGGCTTACTTTATCAGTCTGCTAGAGGTCTTGGAAGAACTTCTGCTAAACAATTAATAGATATTTTAGAGTATAGATACTCCCCTGAGTTTGAATTAGATCAAAAAAGATTCCTTTAGATTTTAAAGTGAATAC
>CAZKBE010000043.1:0-4089 GCA_964551115.1 Candidatus Woesearchaeota archaeon | reverse complement strand
GCAAATTCAAATCTTTGTCTTAAAATATCTCCTATTCTTTTCCTGCTAGAGGGCATTAAAAGTTTAGAATCTTTTGCACCTAACTCAGCAATTTCTTTTTCTTTTTTGTCTTCAATTAAAATACCTGCCAGAAACATTGGACCAATAGCTGGCCCTCTTCCTGCGTCATCTATTCCTATAAAAAATACCATTAATAACTCTCTCAATAGCAGTTTAAATATATTTGTCTAGTCTTTACATACTAAAAGATGATTATCTTACAAACTCATTTCAATAATATTATTCTCTAAGAAATATTCTGGAGTCTTACTCTTTACTTTAAAAGTTATATTTTCTACCCTACTTGAAGGGAGTTGAAGGTTAGTTAGTTCTAAGGATCTCATTAGTCCTGGATCTAGTGGCAATATCTCAAAAGATTTTACTACTTTATTTTCGGCTATAACTTCTAAAGAAACGTTTTCTGCTAAGATTATTCCAGTATTCTTTATTTCGACATAAAAATTTAGGTATTTGCCTGCTTTAGAGGCACTAATGTTGCTAATAATTAATTCTATTTTAGCAGGTTCTGAATATAATTTTTTTAAATCTAGGATTATATTTTCTTTAAATTTTTGATCACAGGACAGATATGGATAAAGAATGGAGTTTCTATCATCTATATGATTATATCCGAAGACATGAAGGAGCTCGTGTAATTCTACTAATGGTTCAGAACATTTTGTAGCATATTTAGAGGTATATAGTTGAATTTCTCCTTGCAATATTAATGAATATGGCGAAAGATCAAAAAATTTGGTTGGTCCACCTTCTCCTGCAATAAATGTTCTTTTATTTTCTTGTTCTGAGTCTACTTCTTTGGCAGCACTAGAACATTGGATGATTATTCCGACTTCTGGATCAAAGTTATCTGTTTCAAAAAAATAAATATTCTGGGTTTGTTCTGTAATCATATTAAATGCAGTTTTCATAGCATCTCTTCTATCCTCATCACAGTCTTCTCTAAATGAGTAGGATATTCTATTCGTATTAAATCTCATATTCTTGGCAAACTGTTCCAAGCTAGAACTAGCATTTACTATCTGGGGAGTTTCTTGTTTATATGTTACTGTTAAGTTTTTATTCTCTAAAGGAAGATCTAGATAAAGATTATAACTATAAAACCCTAATAAGACTAGCAGAGTTAGTAGCACTAGGTTAATTATTAATTTCATAAGAACCTATTTAAGTTTGTCCTGTTTTTAAATTCTTCGTAAATAAGTTCTACAGTTCTATCATTTACCTTATCATGGTGAATAAATCCGCCTCCAAATGTCTTTGGTATATGCATTAGTTCATGAATAATAACCTTTGTTTGATCTTCAGGCTTCATACGATCAAATCTCTCAGAGATAAATTCGAGTAAATAGAAACCTTTTCTATCTAGGGCTATTTGCATTGCTTTTCCCATTGCATGGCATCTTGCAATAGTGCCTCTTGAAGAAGAACCAAAACTCCTTAGAAATCCCACATTGTTAAGATCGATATGTTTCCAATGCATAACTAGTACAATTTCTTCTGCTTTTTTTCTAAGATCTTCTGCTTTTTCATATTTCATTTTTCACCTCTACTATCTTCTTTTGGCTACTCTTACCTGCTTTTATAACTATGTCTTTTTGGTTCACCTTAAAATATTTTGAGAGAATTTTAATAAGCTCTAAATTTGCTTTATTTTTTTCCGGTGCGGATTTTAATTCTAATAAATATGTTCCATTTTCTGCAATAGTTAAACCTTGCTTAGATGAGTTTGGTTTTACCTTAATTAATATTTTCATACTACCTATAGAAATACTTCGTTTAAAGAATTTTGCTAAACAGATAAGTATAAAAATATCCTTTACATTAAAAATTTATGATGAAGTGTGCTGGCTGTGGCAAACTAGTTGAAAGAGTGTGTTCTAGCTGTTGGAGATGTAAAGACTGTAAGAGGGATTGTCCATACCATATGGAAAGGACAATTAATGGAAAAGTAGAAAAAAAGAAGTCTTAAAAAGATAGGGCAATTAGTTTCTGTATGCAATGTTGTACAAAATATATTCGAATTAAGACGGATAAAAAAATTGATTTTCTAAATATTACTGAGAAAGTTAAACAAATTGTTAGGGAAAGTGGGGTTATAGATGGAATGGTTCTTGTAAATCCTATGCATATTACTTCAAGTGTATTTATTAATGATGCCGAGAGCGGACTGATTAGAGATTTTCAAGAATGGCTGGAAAAACTTGCTCCAAAAGAGTTTAATTATCACCATCATCAAACAGGAGAAACTAATGGATTTGCTCATCTATGGAGAACAATCATGGGTAGAGAAAGCGTTGTGTCTATTTCCAATAGAGAGTTAGATTTAGGTGAATGGGAACAAATCTTTTATGGTGAGTTTGATGGACAAAGAGAGAAGAGAATTTTAGTTAAGGTACTGGGCGGGTAAAACTAATATATACTTTGGAAGATATCTATGTTTTTAAATGAAGTAGAAAATATATATCTATGATAAAATCAATATCTATTTGGGATGTTCCATTATTTTTGAAAGTTCATTCTGCAACTAGAGAATCGGAATTAGATTTTGAAAAGAGAAATACTCATTATCCTAGAGAAGAGGTTAACCAAGGTTTTAAGGACTACGTCTCACAGCAAGGAGTTTATTTATTTGATCCACTATGTTTGGATATAAAAACTGCATATACTTTTAGAGGATTTTTTGGAGGAGGATTGGCGATAAAAAAATTAGGAAAATCCAGATCTATTAATTTAGGTTTAGGCGGAAATGACTTGCATGGCCTAATTGAAGGTCAGATTATCTTACCTAATGATTTAGATAATTTAGATGAGCTAATTGAACAAAAAAGAACTCTTATAGAAATACAACGATCTAGAGGGTTTGTTAAGTTAATCTCGGAACCATTCAAAGCTTATTTTGATAGGATGCCTGCAAAGTTTATTCCGACATCTATTCATTCACTTCATGGGATAGAGAAAGGTTATGCTTCTTCAAGTGGAATTGAGTTTAGAGAAGATTATTGTAATCAGAGTGTTCTTGGAGCATTTTCTAGAGCAATGAATCCTTTAGAAGACTAATTAATGTTTATAAGGATAGATAATTTTTGGAATAGATGATCATCAAAATCTCTTCAGAAGTCTTTCAGTTGAATTTTAATGAATTTGGTTCTTGTGTTTATGTTCTAAAATTAAAAGAAGGGATATTCATTATAGATCTGACAACAAAGGAAAATAAAAAAGAGTTTATTAATGATCTGCAAGGATTAGGGGTTAAACCTTCAGACATAAAGGGTATTCTTTTGACTCATAGGCACTATGATCATATTGGGAACTTGGATTTATTTTCCAGTTCAAAGATTTTAGATAGGGATGAAATTGAGCTTTTAGGTATTAATGTTTTTAAAACTCCAGGTCATACTTCTGATAGTGTCTGTTTTCTCTATAAAAAGATACTTTTTTCAGGAGATACTTTATTTCATAATGGGATTGGTAGAACAGATTTACCTACCGGCAATGAATCTGAAATAAAAAAGAGTTTGAAATTTTTAAAAAATTTGAATTATACTTTGCTCTGTCCTGGTCATATTGACTAAACCCTTAAAAACCCTCTTTCTTTTTTAAAAATATGAGAATATTAATGTTTGGGCCTCAAGGATGTGGAAAAGGAACACAGGCAAAAACTCTATCTGATCATCTAAACATCCCCCACATTTCTACGGGAGATATATTTCGAAGTTTAACTGGAGAAATGAAAGAGAAGGTTAGTAAAATAATAAACCTGGGGGAACTTGTTCCGGATGAATTAACTATTCAGATATTAAAAGATAGAGTATCTAATAAAGATTGTTCCAATGGATTTATTTTAGACGGTTTTCCAAGAAATTTAAATCAGGCAAAAGAACTTGAGAAAATTACCAAAATTGATAAGGTAATTGAAATATCCATTCCTGATGATGAATCTATAAATAGAATATCGGGGAGAAGACTTTGTTCTTCTTGTAAATCTGGATTTAATGTTTTAACTAGTCCTAAGCCAAAGATTGAGGGAATATG
>CAZKBE010000042.1:0-4283 GCA_964551115.1 Candidatus Woesearchaeota archaeon | reverse complement strand
TTAGATTTATTCATTTTTGTAACTAATTCTTTTAATTCACTGTGAAAATCATTGTAATGTATAATTGTTCTAATTGGAACATCTAGTTTCTCTAAATAAGAAGCATATGATGGTTTTGGGGCATGAAAGACAAGGACTAGATCTCTTAAATTATCTCCATCTTTCCATCTGGATTTTTCCGGACAATATTTATTATTTATTTCGGTAATCCCTCCATTGTTAAAAGAAGTTAATACATTCTTGACCTCTATAGGCGTATTTCCAATTCTAAAGTCTGCAAAATATTCTTTTTCTTCTTGTAAAAAGAGAGTACTCTTTAGGTGTGGAGGTTCTTGGATAAGATTAAATCCAAATGGTTGAAAGTCAACTATATGACTCCAATTAAACATTAGGGAAGTAAGTCCTTCGGTAATTACAGATAGTCTTTTATTTGCTCCCATTGAAAGAGAAAATTCAGAAGATGGAAGGCCAGTAATTCTTGCAGCTGCTTCTGAAGGGGTTTCTCCAAGTATAGGGGATTTTTTAGGACTTTCTCTGTTTTGAGTTACTTTTTTATTTTTTTTAATTCTAAATAATCCTTCTCTAAACTCTTCTATGGCATACCCCAACTCCCTTTCATTTTTTAATGAAGATGATTTAAGCCAATTTGGGGAAATTCCCATTCCTTTGTTGAATCTTGAAATTAATTCTTTTCTTAAATTATTTAGTCTTAGTTTTATTGTATCGGGGGAATTTCTTTGACTAATCTGATCATATAATCCACAATACATTTGGTCCAGATTAGCTCTAAATCCTCCGCCATTTTCTTTTCTAGAAAGATGTTTGTATATTCTTGGGTGTAATTCTCCGAAATCTGTTAGGGAACCTTTATTGGTGGGAACATAACATCCCCGATCCCTATTCCAACGAGGCATCCAAAAAGTTTTAATTGCCTCAGAAACTTGTTGCGGAGTTATAAATTGTCTTCCTTCTGGGAGATCAAGGTATTTTCTTCCACCTTTAATACTTATTTTTCCTGAATCTAATATTCCATAAGCAGAAATTTGCCAATTGGTTGCGCTAGAATATTTTCCATCTAGTTCTAGTTCTTTTAATGCTTTTTCTCTTAATTCATTTTCCCCAGTTGTAGTTAATCCTCCTGGATTCATTCCTTGTTTCCAAAAAGTATAACCTCCGCTAGGTCTAGAAGAATAACCCCAAGGTCCTTTTCTTGTTGTAGTCGGCTTTTCTAACCAAGCTAATCTTCCCTTTTCAGTGTAGACCATGATTCTTCCTCAGAATACTTGCTGCGTGATCTAAGACATTTGATAAGCCTTGAACATATTGTTTTGATTCGATTCCTCTAACCATCTTATCTGAAATGGTCACTGCAATTAATGTGTCTAGTGTGGCTTCCAAATCCCCCAATTTTGGCGTTTCTTCTATCTTTAATTCGGTTGCTTCTTTCCTCTTTTTTCTTTCATTAGAAATTCTTTCTTGTCTTGCTAAAAGTGTTTCAGAATTTTCTTGTTTTTTTGGAGAAGTATTCTTTTTCCAACCAGGGTGATAGGAATTTGTATGAAAAAAGATGTCTATGGCTCCACTATCCAGTGTTTTTCCGCTTTCCATTTCTCCATTTAACAAATAGCTTATTGATTCTTCTGGTTTTTCAAAAAGTGTTCCAATTGAGGCCTTTCTATCAAAATGTTTTCTCAAAAAATCTAATGTGTCTCTAAAGCAGGGATTTTGAAAAGAATCTAAAATGTTTCTCTTTTCAAAAAGGTAGCTCCAAGAATCTAGGTCATGAGTATGTGCCATTTGATAAAGAAGTTGTCTTTCCAGATTTTCTCTTATAACTCTAGAATCGCTAATTTCATGAGATCCTTTTTTTTGTTTTGTAGATAATCGTGATTCTAATGAGGCTGGCTGTACTCCGAGTTTTTGAGCGACAAACTCCAGTGCAATTTCTCTATATTCCTGAGGGGTATCTTGAAAAAATTCTTTGAATTGGTTTACTAAGACCTGTTGTCCACTGAATTCTTTTGGATTAAAATTTTTTTTAGTTGCTAGCGTTTTTATTAACCAATCTAAACCGTCTTGAGAATTTTCTAAATACGGAGAAATATTTGATCCTTCCTCATATATTTCTGCAGGATCTTTTCCTTGAGGCAATGTTGAAGCGCGAACATTTCCTACCCAAAAAGTTTTTCCTACAGTTTTAATTGTTGCTTCTTGTCCTGCTTTATCTCCATCAAATAGGTATAAAATTTCACTTCCCGGAAATTTTTTGGTTAAAAGAAGTGCATGGAAAGTTGTAAATGCTGTTCCACAGGGGGCAGAGGTGTTTTTATGGTCTTCTTGATGCATCCTCATTGTATCTATATTCCCTTCAACAACTATTACTTTACCTGTTTCGTGTATTGCTTTTTTTGCAAGATGAAGTCCATATAATACATTTCCCTTATGGTAGAGGGGAGTTTCAGGAGAATTGATATATTTCCCCCCTTTTTCTGTAGGATTAAGAGATCTTGCAGAGAATCCAATGGCTCTCCCTGAAGAGTCGTGGATTGGGAACATAAGTCTTCCTCTAAATCTATCATAAAATTGATGTTGGGGTGATTCTGCAACAAGGCCGGCTAGACTTAAATCTTGTAGTGAAACTCCTTCTTTTCCTGGTAAATTTTTAACTAAAAAATCCCAAGAATCTAAAGAGTAACCTATCTGAAATCTTTCTGCAATTTCTTTTTTGATTTGTCTTTTATCTAGAAGATAATCTCTTGCGTTTTTAGCTTCACTAGAATTCCAGAATAGCTCTTGATAGAGTATCGAAGCCATTTCTAATGCTTTTCTTGCAGGGGCAAGTCTATCTTTTTCTCCTTTTGAATAATCTGGTAAGGAAATTCCTACTTCTTTTGCAAGAAGTTCTATCGCCTCGGGAAATGTTACATTTTCTTGTTTCATAATCCATTTGAATATGTCTCCCCCCTCACCACAACCAAAGCCATGGTACGTTTGCCTCTGTGGATTTACGGTAAATGAGGGTGTTTTTTCTTTATGAAATGGACAACAAGCAGTATAGCTAGTACCCTTCCTGTTCAGTTGGATTGTTGAGCCAATTTGTTCGACAATATCCATTCGAGCCCTTATTTCTTCTCTTACGGAATCGTCATATACCATAAACTTAGGTTCTTTTTAGCATATTTAAAGAAGTATATACTAGGAGATATATCTTTTCTAATTATCTTCTAAAAGTAATTTGTGTTTCCCTTTAGATGCACGTCTTTTTCCTATTATTAAAATAGCAATTGTTATTTTTAGTTTTTCTAAGAAAAAGCATATTAAAAAGCAACATGGATAAAATCTGACTTTTACGCTCACGTTTTTGGACATTTTGTCAAGACGCTCCCACCGAGCGAAAAGAAATTGTTATATGCTCTTATTTATGGCCTAATATATCTTTATTATTTAGCTGGTTTATATAGTTTTGGTTATTAGATAGTTTTGGTTATTATAATTTTCTATAGTAATATACTTGTTCTTTCCAATTTTTAGTCTCAGTATTTAACAATTCTCCGCCATTGTCATGGTCTGCTCCAAACCAATAATGGAATGTTTTTTGTCTCTTCATCACTTTTTTCTTATATTCTCTAGTTCCCTTTTTATTAATGCAATATTTTTGTTTGTAAAGTTTTCCTTTAATCTCCTTTGGGACTCTGTTCTTAGCAATTCTATGCCATTTCACAAACAATCTTCTTATAAACTCCATTTAAGAATATTGTTTTTGTGTTTAGTTTGTTTATTCATTTTATTACTTCCTTCATCCTTTTGCAATCCTTACAGATATATCTTTGCATAAATTTGCCATTGTGAAGATTTTCTAGACCTCTGAGCTTTTCCCAATTATAAACTCCGAATAAACATCTTAAACCCATAAAAAATAAACAAATCTAGAGTTTAAATATACTCCTAAATTTCATAGATCGTTACTCAGCAAAAATCTTGAGTAGAATAAGCTTCATTATCGGAGCTATATGCCACTCCAATTCCTTCTTTATCATAGGTTGCAGTAAGTATATTCTCTCTATGTCCTGGACTTGTCATCCATCCATCAACTATACACTCTGCTAAACTTTCTAAACTTGTTGTACTCCCACAACCTTCCACATTAGAATAAATGGGAGTCATTGCAATATTTTCTGCAATACCTTCTGTGTAATAAGAGCCATAATCTTTTCTACAAGAATAACGAGCCAAATCTGCTCTATCAGTTGGATCTTTCCCTTGGAGGTTGCTATGATCAAAAA
>CAZKBE010000041.1:0-4496 GCA_964551115.1 Candidatus Woesearchaeota archaeon | reverse complement strand
AAGGAAAATAAGAAAATAAATATCTTTCTTTTTCAAGTCTAAGTATCCTATTTCTCACACTATCTTTAGAGATATGAGTAAGTTTTGCTATTTGATTGTAATTTAACCTAGCATCATTACAAAAAATAGAGAGGATATCTCTATCTCGTTTGTCTAGCTTAATTTTATCCATAGTTTACTTTTTACTTTATCCTATATATACTTTCCGCTTTAGCTTGATTTTTAGTAGTAAACAATATATAATCATTTACGTTCTTAAAGTATTATGATATCTGAACAAATAGAAAGTTTAGAACGTAAAAAAGAATATAATGTGTCTGAGAGTATTACAACAATTGTAAGACCGACTAATGCTTGCAATATGGGCTGTTTGTATTGCTATGATGCTAAAAATTCTCCATCTGTTAGCAAAATGAATATTCCCACACTAGTTAATAGTATAACAAAACCTGCTTATTTTAATGGGAAAGGTGTATCAAGCCCATTTTTATGGCATGGGGGCGAACCTCTTTTGATGGGCATTGAGTTTTTTAGAGATGTTAGGAGAATACAACAGGAACTGGAAAGAGAAGGATACTTATTTGACAATGCAATCCAAAGCAATGGGACTTTAATTGACAATGAAATAGCTGACTTTTTTAAGGAAAATAAATTTTCAGTTGGTCTTAGTTTAGATGGGCCAAGAAGATTAAATGATTTGACTCGAATATACAAATCTGAAGGATCTAGGGACCAAAGTACTTTTTTAAGAGTAATGGATTCCATAAATCTTCTAAAACGAAAAGGAATAGAAGCAGAGATCATTGTAACAATCACTCAGCAGAACATTGGAGAGATAGAAGAGATATATAATTTTTTAAGATCGGAAGGCATAAATTCCAAGTTTAATCCATTAGTAAAATCTGGCAGGGCAATTAGGGAATATGGGCAATTGGCCGTTTCCCCAAGCGAATATCGGGATGCCAAACTCAAGTTACTAAATCTTTGGTTTAATGACGAACAGCCACCTCATATACGCTGTCTTGAAGAAATGTTTAAGGGAGCGATTACAAACAATAGATTTCATGAATGTTGTTTTAGTGAATCTTGTCAAAGAGAATTTATATCTATTGGATCGGAAGGAGATGTTTATCCTTGTCCAGAGTTTGACGGAGAAATAGACTTTAGATATGGAAACATTAATGCAAATGATTTAACTGAAATATTCTCAAACCCTCTAAGAAAAAAACTGTTAGATAGATCTGTTAATTTAAAGGGATGTAAGAATTGTAGTAGTGGAGATTTATGTTTTGGAGGATGTATGCGAAATGCATATTCATTTACAGGAGATGTAATGGCCAAAGATCCATATTGCTTAGCTTATGGCGCAATTTTTAAGAGCATTACTCAAAAAATTCAGGATAATAGTTGTAAGGAGGTAAAAGAATAAAAATGTCAGGACAAATAGAGTGTTACGCTCCGAGTTTAATCCCAAGTGGTATGATTAGGCTTCAGATCGAACCAATAAGAAATCCTATATTGAGAAACTTAGCAATGTTACATAACATTGGTATTGGAAACACTAGTTTACAAAATACACGTTCAGCGTATAATAAGGGGAGTCATACAAAGACCATACATACTAAGGGCGGTAATGGCGGAGGTTGTTTTTTAACAACAGCTTGCGTTAATGCTAGAGGATTACAAGATGACTGTTTAGAACTTGAAACATTAAGAGCATTTAGGGAAAGAGTATTAATGCCCTCTGCGGGTGGAAGAGCAATGATTAAGGAATATGAACATATTGCTCCATTAATTGTTGAATCTATAGATTCTTCCGAGATGCCTAGAAGTATTTGGGATGGAGTTTACTCCGATGTTCAAAAAGCAGCATCATTGGTTATAGCTGGAAGTTATAATCAGGCTTTTGAACACTATAAGGGCATGACCTCAAAATTAAAGGCAAAGTATCTCTAAGGAGAAACCTTAGCCATTTTTATTTTTTTAATTATTTTTTTAAGATAATTGCCTTAAGAGAAAGTAATAGATTACTACAAGAATAAGTGCTATAACAAATACACTTACCCAGTCTATTCCCTTTAAATCGTTAGAGGCATAATTGGATAAAAAGAGGGATTGCCTCCACTCTTATTAGTTTGGTTTGTTAGGGAATAGATTTAAGAATTTGAGAGGATTTAGAGTTAAATATGGTTAAAGGAAAAATATATTCTACTGGAAATGAAACCTTGGAAGGTAAATTTAATATTTCTTATTATGTTCTTGAAAAAGATGCTAAATTTTTAGCTTGGTTAAGTAAACTTTTAGTGGAGGTTTTTGAGGCGGAAAATGCAGAGAATAAAGCTAAATTTGTTCAAGTAAAAAATGAGAGTGAAACTGAACGCGAAGTTCGTATAAAAGATATAAACAAGATGGTGGATATTAAGGAGACTTATTCAAATACTGTTGGAGATAGAGTCGATTTATTCTATGGTGTTAATAGGGTTTATGTTACATTAAGAAAGTCTTTTGATACAAAAAACAAATTTGCTTCTTTTATGACTAAGAGTAGGGAATGGATTAAAATCGAAGAAGTAAAGAAAGACTTAATTAATACAAATTATGCTAAGAGGAAAAAATGAATAAAAACATAACAATCACAGGGCCTCGTTCTGTAGGGAAGACTACTATCTCTAAAATTGTTGCTAAAAAATTGAAATATTACCCTTTCTAACACTTGTATATATCCAAATCAAAATGAGAATAAGCTTTTGTACAATTGTTTGTTAGTTGATTAAATAGTTGTTTTTGGTCTGGGAATAGTGTTACAAAGATATTTAAATCTTAGGAGATTTTAGACATTATGGACAAAAAAATTATTCCTTTTGTGGCTGTAGGTGTTTTAGTAGTTGTTGGAATACTCGCCTATGTTTTACTATCTGACAATTCAGTTTCTGATCAACTCTTTCCGTTAAGTATTGTGACTTTTTCTGATGAAAATACTAGCGTTACAATAACTCGGAATAGCTTAGATAAAACAGCTAAAGTTAATATGGACGTATATATGCCTAGCCAAGATTTGACAAATGAAGAATTTGGTTTAGATATGTCTGAACTTATTGTAAATTTTGCAACTAAAATGATTTGTAAGGCAATGCCTTTAGCTTTGTTTAATCAGTCTATATTTGAGAATGTTACAGAAGAATGGAATAGCATGGAAGGAATTATAAGTGATGAAACTGGAAATGTAATCGGAAAAGTAGAAGGAAATCCATTAGAAGGCTATAAGGTAACTCAGTTTAGTTATTATCTTAAAGACAAAGATAGTAAAGAAGTTTTATCTGAATGTGTTGCTAAAGGACCTGAAGCAAAAGATATTGTTATGAAAATTGATGGGAAAGTAGTTAGCTTTGATGAAGAATAAACTAGTTTATAATTCTCTTTTAGACTTTCTTTAAACATCTTAAACCATCTATTGTCCTTTTTGAAGTTATATTGCTTTCAAATTCAGAGAGTAACATAAGCATTTTAACTAAAAACATGCCTTCAGGAGTTTTGGTGTTAAAATCCTGCGTTGCAGATTTAAGCTCAACATCTTTAGTTTCAAGCATGTTAAAAAATTCATTTAGATGTTCTGCCTTCCTTCCCAGTCTATCTATTTTGTAGATAATTAGTTTTTTTATTTTATTTTCTTGAATATCTTGGATTAGTTGCTGGAATGCTGGCCTATTTTGGGTTAAACCTGAAATGGCCGTGTCTTGGTATTCTTTGAAGTTTTTTATGTTTCTTAGTTTGCAATACTCCCTACATGAACTCTTTTGCATCCTTGTGTTGTTTTTTGATTCTTTTGATGTTCTATAGTAGATAGCAGTTATCTTTTTCATAAAAATTAAGAGTATTTAGAATTTAAATAGGGCCTAGTGAAAAAAAAGATATTTAAAAAGAAGTTATTTTAGATACCTGTTTATTTATAAACTCTGATTTCAGGTAAAGGCTCATCTTGTTTGTTTAAGTTCTCAAAGAATTTTTGTGTTTTATTTATACGGCCTTTAAAGCGTTCTGTTAGTATTAAATCTACTGGCGGTTAATTACAGTCTATTGGCCACTTTGTCTCTTTTATACTGATGAACTGTAGAGATTACTTGGAAGATTATAGGTGATTTGTCTTAATTAAATCCTTTACAGTCAGTCTGCCCTCCTGCCCCTATTATATTAACTGACTGTAGGTTTTATCGTCGCTAATTGCTTTACAGTCACTTGGCCCTCCTGCCCCTATTATGTCGAGTGACTGTGGGGTTTATCTTCGCTAAATACCTTACAGCCCGTCTGCCCTCCTGCCCCTATTATGTCTACGGGCTGTAATGTGCCTTTTGGAGTTTTCTATAAATTTTGTTACTTTTTAGTTATCAAAGATAAGCTTTAAAAGGTAGAAATTTATTAAATAAGTATGAAATTAGTAATCAATATACCTTGTTTAAATGAAGAGAAAACTTTGCCTCTTGTTTTGAAAGAATTGCCTA
>CAZKBE010000040.1:2466-4543 GCA_964551115.1 Candidatus Woesearchaeota archaeon | reverse complement strand
AAAAGCAACCTTTTAGCCCCTGACCAAACCTCGCAACAAGTTGTTCGTCCCACCTTTATTACTGAGAAATTTTTTAGAATATGAGAGTTTATAAACTTTGAATAATCTTCTCTAATTATGGAACACTATACTTTAGCAAGAGTTACTAACCTTAATGGAAATACTGGTGGACAGTACATTCTGTATACCTTAGATAAAACTCCTATGAGTCGAAGCAATCATAATATATCTCCAGAACTTCCAAAATTAATTGCTAAATATCTATCGATTGTTAGAGAAGAATTTTCTACTGTACTTTCCACAAAACCTAATGAGCAATTTATTTCACTTTCAATAGGCGATAAAAAAACAGCAACTCTTAGGCTAGAAGAATTATTAGATACTGAAAAGAAAGAAGTTGAGAATGTAATTCGTCAAGCAGAACAATAAAAATTTCTCCCGATTATTGAACAAAAATAGCAAGTTAGTACGAATTATTTTATCTTACTCTATTTAGGCGACTTGAAAACTAAGATATTGAGCATCTACCCGCCTACCTATATCATCAACTATCGGAAAGAAACAATTTCCAGGATAATTACGCCCCATAGCAGAAGGGCTCGCATCTCCAACAAGAGAATATATTCTTCCTTTCGTAACTGTCAGCGGAGCTATGGCACTATCTAACGCTATAATCCTCATACCTTTTCTCAATCCTAATGCTTTTTCTAATTCCATTTTTCTCCTTAACACCAGAACTCTTTTCCCCAAGGTAATCCTGTTATTACAATTCCCTTTTTAAGTTTATCGCAAGCGTGGCATTAGTAAGATAATCCGCCCCAAATAGGTTAACAAACAAACCAATTTTTAACTTTAATAGGTAAACTGGACGAAGTAGATAAACGATACTATAATTAAATAGAATCGACACCTTTAGGTTAATCTAAGCATGATCTGAACATTTTGTTATTTTTTTCTGCTAAATAATGTAACAACCTTATTCCAATTAGATAAAATCTCTTTTTTTACACCCCCCCGTAGGGAGGATAATATTTATAATTGGATTATTCGTGACTAAATTATAGGTACACAATACCTTAGGAAAAAATAAAATGCAAACGCAAAAAAATAAAATCCAAAGAATCATAGCTAAAGCTTATGATTTCTACAAGGCACATACTGTTGAAGGTAAACTTGCCAGAATCGATCAAGAGACTAAAGAAAGAATAGACGAGATACTTGGATTGAGCAAAGAAGCTATGCTTAGAATAGATGAAGCATCTACTAAAGAGATAAGCCGGTCAAGAAATGTTGTTTATAGATGTTATACCTTGGAAAATGCATTTAAGAACGGAAGTAGTTTTTTACCTGGAAAAGCAGCAGATTTTGTTAAAGTAACATATAATTTTTCTACAGATTGTGATAGTGATAACGGCTCATCACTCGAATTTAATCCCCGTTATGCAGATACTCATACTCTTCCAGCATTTATACCTAGAAGTGTTCTTCCGAACGTAAACTTGAAAACAAATAGGCATAATTCATGGGGCAGATGGGACTATGCTAATATAGATAGAAAGTCTATAGACTTTTTTGTAAGTAAGGAAGACTTGACAACCTCTATGGGGAGTCTTAAAAATGCAATTCAAGAAATTTCTAAAGAATTAGAACTTACTCAAACACGTGAAAGCGGATATAAAAATTGTTGCCATAGTAATGTTTACATTACTGCAAGATCCGCAGATGGTAAGAGATTTGAGTATGTAGTCAAAGAAGATCTAGAGAATACTAAACCTAGTGATCAAAATTTAACTTTATTAAGAAATCTTTATGGAGAGCTTGGTAAAAATGAAATTGTTGCACATTTAGATAAAAGAATTGCAGCAATAAATGCAAATATTGGCGGAAAAACTATACTGGGGGATAGTTCTGATTTATATGTCCTTGAAAACAAAGAGAACTTAAGTTTTGCTCATCCAATTTTAAGAAAAAAATGATCTTAATATTAAATATGGATTAAGATTTTCAAAAAATGAATTTGTTATTGAAATATTTTCTTCATCAAATTGAACTATTAAAGAATGGTTTGAGATATTAA
>CAZKBE010000040.1:0-2456 GCA_964551115.1 Candidatus Woesearchaeota archaeon | reverse complement strand
GAAAAAAATTAAAAAGTCTCGATGAAGAAGTAGCTGCATTAGCTAATTCCAGAGCGATGGAATTGGATAAACTAAATGAATTGTATGGCACAAATCTAACTGAAGAAACATTAGCAGATAAAAGAAAGACAATTATTCAAGCTTACGATCCAAAAATTGCCTTACTAGCAGAGACTAAGTATGATTTAATGAGTCCTCTTAGAGATGTAAAGGAAATTATTACAAGACTTGGCTCTAAAAATATCAGAACATTATCTAGAGCAGATTATCTTGCTTTAAATAAAGCAATGAGAGTTTCTAGAAATTATTCTCTTGATGATCAAGTTGGAGGTAACAAATGAGCTTATTCGACGGTATGGGTTTTGGAGATGGATATTGCCATAGTGCGTCCAGGAGGTCTATGAGGGGAGATTATATTCATGGTAGTAACGTTGGCCCATTAACTAAATCAGATGTAATCATAGCGTTGGCTGTTCTAGGAACAACGGCAATTATGGCGGCATATGGAACTTATAAATATTTAGAAGCTTCACGTAGAGAGCCCCAGCCCCAACAAACAATTGACTATGCCCTTTTCCAAAGGGAACTATTCAAGGAACATGACGCTTTAGTAACTCGGGTAGAAAAAGAAGTAGCACAGAAACATGAGTCTTTAAAAGGTATTTTAATGGAAGTAGACAAGAAACATGAATCTATAAATAATTATTTTAATAATGAATATAAAGAATCTTTGAAAAATTATTTTAATAATGCAAATAAAAGAACAATAAATTTAGCCGATAGTGTAAATGAAACAGTAGATAAAGTAAGCGAGCAAAGAGGAGAAGAGCAGTAACTTTAGAGCTAGAGTCTAAAAGTGCATGGCTATCACAACCCTTCAAACTATTCTAGGTAAACCTAACAGGCAAAGAATCTCTGTAATTTAGAACTTTATTCTACTTTGGCAAATCCATTAAAATGGGCTTTAGAGTCATCAGGGTCAAAAACTTCAACAACTTTATATTTTCCTTTTGTGTATGGTTCACCATTTAGTAGAAAATGTGTTGCTTCTAAAATGATAATACTTGCCAGAGGTTTTGAAAGTTGTTGTTCTCCTTTTGTTTCTAATAATGGAATTTCTCCTTCAATCCAGTAGTTCCTTTGACCCTTTTTTATAAATTCATGGGTTTGCTCTTTAGCAAGATTTTCCGGAATACATTCCTCTTCTTTTCTATCTCCTTTTTTAAATTCTTTAAAATCCCTTAATGCCAGATCCGGATTGTATTCTATGTGTATTCCCATAATAATTTTAAAGATAGGGTATTTATATAAATTTGGGAGACTAATCACAACCTTTAAAAGCATATTTAGACCTGTCACATTATCATATTCATCACACAAGGCTGTGATGGAAGGGTCTATCCCAGCGGCGGGGTAGACCCACCATTTTTATAAAAAGTAGATAATTAGACAGACTATTCCAACAAACAAGCAATAAAATCCGAATAGCCAAAACTTATTCTTTTCTAGTATTCTGTATAGAAGATTCAAGAACAATAAACTTAGAAAGAAACATACAAAAAAAGAAACTATTAATGACCAGGAAAAGTAAAAACTTCCAAGTTCTAAAACCATAGCCCCTAAAGCCAAAGGAATGAAAAGTAAAAGTGAAAACCTAAAAGATTCTTCATTATTTACTCCAAGAATCCTTGCAGAAGAAATAGTCGTTCCGCTTCTAGAAACTCCTGGAAAAAGGGCAATACATTGCATTAGGCCAATACCGATAGAACGCTTAAGGGTTAACTTCTTGTTGTTATTAAAGAACTTTGTTAAAAATAGAAGAAAACTTGTGAAAATAAAAGCAAGACCCATTACTAAATAAGAAGAAAAGCTAGACTCGATAACATCCTTAAAGAAAAAACCGACTAAAGCTGCAGGTATTGTTGCAACAATTAGATAAACCCACATCTTAAAGTATTTTCTTTGAAAACTAAGTAATTTGATTATCTCTCTTCTTGTAAATATCAGAACAGCAAAAAGAGAAGCAATATGTAATACTGTAAAAAAGAAAAGATTTGGTTTACTAAATACATTAGAAAACAAGGCAAGATGTCCGGAACTAGATATTGGGAGAAATTCTGTTGCCGCCTGAATTATAGCTAAAATGATTTCAACTAACATAATTTTATAGATACTTTAGAGTATATAAATCTTTTAAAAGTTAATCTAATTTAGATTAATATGACTCTTCCACTTGTTAGAATGACTATGGGGTATATTGTAGAGAAAAATCATCTGACTATGATTCACAGAATGATGAATAAAGATGACATTCATTATAACATGTGGATTGCTCCGGGTGGAAGCTTCGAAGGACTAGAGTTTCCAGATGACTGCCTTAAAAGAGAACTCCAGGAAGAATTGGGAATAACTCCAGAAGATTTTTTTAGATTTGGAGTAGTCTACTTTGACAATGA
>CAZKBE010000039.1:0-4689 GCA_964551115.1 Candidatus Woesearchaeota archaeon | reverse complement strand
CTGGAAATATTAGTCGAGTTAATCAAACATCTAATAATTGTGGTCCCCTTCGTTCTCAAATTATTGATGCAGAAAACTGTGCAACTACGGGGAATGTTTGTCTTCCTGAAGTTGGTAAATGTGCAACACTTGATGTAACTTTTTGGGGAAATCTTCATACTGGGGAGAGAATTAATAACTTGAGTCTTGGTGGAACTGCCTTGATGGTTATTGGTGGAAAAGGTTTAGACGCTATGCAAGTTAACTTCACTATTCACAGGCAGGTGAGTACCACTTGGTCTAATTTTCTAGGTTTCTTTGGTGTTCCTAAGCCTTGGACTTCTTTAGCTGTTCTTAGCGGCAATAGAACTCAATTAACTACTCCTTTAACTGATGCAGGAAACTATATTTTTAATGCTACAATTATTAATACAACTATTAAAAAATCTTCAGATATTCTAGGTGTTTCAAGTGCGGTAGATAATTTTAATCCAGTTGCAAACATTACTTATCCAACTGAATCTACAGCTCCTTCCAATTTCCTTAACTTTTCTGTAGGTCAATTAATACAATTTAATCAATCTTCTTATGATGGAGATGATTTACTTAATTTGACTTGGAATTTTGGAGATGGAAATTCTACCTCTATTGGAGGATATTATGCTTTGTCTAATTCAGGAAATCTTATTCACTCTTATGTAAATGGAAGTAAATTTTACACCGTAACCTTAACAGCCAAGGAAATGAATAGGACCCAAGCTGACTCGGATTCTGTAAGCTTATATGTTTTTGACAAGGGAATAAATATTGTTCCAATAATTAGTTCACCTGCTTATGATAGTCTTGCAGGCTACCAGGTTATGTATAATGCTTCTCTAAGTTATATTGTGAATTGTTCAGATAATATGCCTATATCTAATTTTAGTGTCGGGGTTGGTACTTCTAAACTTAATTGTACTTATCTTCTTGCACCTAAAGCATCAGATCCACTAAAGGGAACAGTTAGAATTAGATGGAAAGAAGTAGATTCAAATAATAATTTGATTAAGTGGATGAGAGGTAATGATACAGATGGAGTTATTTGGAACTCTACTAATTATGGTATAATTGACAGTGATACTACCAATCTTAACGGTGTAGTCGTATTTCCTTATTCTTACACCGAGAGGCAGTTTAGAAGAGTAAGAATGGAATTGAGCTATGATCCTTAAAGATCACTTTTCAATATTTTTATAATTAGTTTTTATTTGGATAATCTCTTTAAGAATTGACAAACTTTATAAATGTGTTTTTATTAAGGATAACATGGGTGAAATTTATTTTAATAAAAGAGGACAACTTGCTCTTTTTGTAATCTTTGGAGTTTTAATTGTTGTAGGCCTTATAGCTCTTTTTATGGCTCTACCTTCTCCAGAGATTTTAGATGACTCTTCTTCAAAAAATCCAATGCAAGAAATAAGGCCATGTATCTCCAAAAGTCTAGAAGATGTCTTGCCAGAATATCTTGAAAAGGGTTTATACTTCAATTCATCTAGAAAGTTAATGTTCGAAGGAAAAGATATAACTTATCATTGTTATACTGATCAAAAAAGAGCGGTTTGCTTTAGAAACGATGCACAGAGTAAATCCAGAATAGAAGAAGAGTTAAAAAATAAAATCATGAGTAATGTAGAACAGTGCTTCTCAAAGTTTAGAGATAAAAATAAGGCATATAATTTTGAGCTTGGACAAACAAACCTTTCCATTGAAGTAATTCCTGGCAAGATCTCAATTAAAACACGAAAAGATTTGGTAATATCCCGAGCAGAAGAAGAACCAATAAGGTACAATAATTTTGATGTAGCTATAAATTCTCCCTTATTTGATTTTATGAGGATTTCAAATGATATATTAAACGAGGAGGTATCTTGTAATTGCCCTGTTGAATCTTGTACTGCTGATATAAGTAATATAAATAGGCTGAATAGAGGATACACCATAACCCACTTTATGGCAGTTCCCCACAACAAAGTATATTTTATAGAAGATTTATATGGAAATAAAATTAAATTTGCAGTTAAAAATTGCGACAAAACGCCATGATAAATCAAAATTATATCGTTGTATTTGTGTTACTAACAATCGCTAGCTTTGCTTCAGTCTCTGCAAATGGGTGTTGTTTTAATCCTAGTTCTGGCTTCTGTTCTATGAATACTCCTCGGGATTCTTGTTCTTCAACCTGGTCTTCGAGTGCAACATGTGCCGAAATTTCTGAATGTGCTCAGGGGTGTTGTGTATTGGGTACGGCAACACTATTTATAACCCATAGAACTTGCGAGTTAGAGGCCCGTTCAAAAGGTTTTACTCTTCAATGGCAATCTAATATGTCTGCCGCACAATGTTCTTCTCTTACAGGAGTGCAAACACAAGGAGCTTGTGTTTTTGGAGGCTATTCAGATCAGTGTAAATTTGTTGAGCAAACTAAATGTATTGGAACATTCTATCCGAATAAAGTTTGTTCGGATTCAACATTAAATTCAACCTGTAAGAAAACGACTAAAACTAAATGTTTTGATGATGACGGAGTTTATTTTATAGACTCTTGTGGTAATCGAGATGTAAAAAAAGAACAATGCGACTATAATTTGGGTACTACCTGTAGGTCAAAGAACTCCCAGGAAGCATATTGTAAAAATTTGAATTGCATAGAAGACTTGGGTTATAAGATTATAAACAGAATTAATGGGGAACAGTGGTGTACTAAAGATGAAGTATTTCCGCAGGTTGGAACAACTAGCTATCTTAAAACTTGTGTTGATGGAAAAATAGTTATTGAACCTTGTAGTTCAACAAGGGATGATGTTTGTGCGATTGTTAGCGGAGCTGGTCAATGTGTAGAAAATTTATGGCAAATTTGTTCAATGGCAAATCAGGATACCTCGGATGATGTTAACGGAGGTATGGTTGATGAAAGTTTGTGTGATAGTGTCCATTGTCTTATTTGGAAGCCAGAAGAACAATGTTTCTATTATGATAAGGAAAAACAGAAAGAAGATTATTTATCTAAGGGTGGAATCTACGAAAGTTATTATAATCAATACCTCTCTTCAGATAATTCATCTCCCTTTGGCAGTTATTGTGGGACTAACAGAAAGGCATATGAGACTTATAAGGTTGATCCGTTTGAAGAGGGATTTGAATTTCCAGAAGGGACAGATGCAGAAAGTTTTGTTGATTTTTCAAGTGATTTAATAAAAGATCTAAAATTGGAAAAATGTGTTCCTAGGATTCCTGGTGGACAAGAGATCTCTGTGGATAGCTTTCTTTCTGAAGAAGGGGCATGTAGCAGCGGAAGTTATCTTGGAGGGGTTTGGTTTGATCACGATAGGAGCGATGAGAGATGGTGGATAAAAGAAAATAGTAATGCTAATAGCGTGATAGATAAAAGTATTGATCCTAAAAGATACGGGAATGTAGCCCTAATTTCTCCAATTTTAAACCATTGGAGACTAAATGTTGGGGGAGATTCTAAGTTAGATTTTTGTCGTAGATTCGATAATCCTTTGTATAATTCCTCCACAGGGAAGGCTAATAGATGGTGCCAAGATCAACCCTATTTTAGTTATAATTTAGGTAGGATCCAAAAATCGATTAATTCTGGAATTATTGTAAGTCCATTAACATTGAAAATGATCGAAGGAAGATCGGAATCTTTTGGAGATTGTGCAAGTAAAATAAATCCGGTTGGCCGACCCGGTTCAGATACAAATTCAAATAGTTCCATAGCTAAGAGAGGTAAGGCTGGCAGCAGGGATAAAATTTCATTTTCTTTTACCTATACTTCCAAACAATGGAGGCCACCAGCAGCAAGTCTTTGTGATGCATGTAATGATCCTGCAGCTCCCTGTAACGATTACAAGTGTAAATCTCTTGGGAAGGATTGTACATACAGCGTCCCCAAGGGAATTGAAACAGGAGTTTGCGTTAAGGGCAGCGGAATGTCTATCCCTCAAATAAGTCACACAATAGAGCATCCAGAAGGAACTTCTAATCCTATTCCTCCCTTTAGCTCTGTTAAAATAAAACTAACCACTAACCAGGATTCATATTGTAGATTTGATTTTTCAAGTCAAGATAGTCAAATGGAAAATATGAAATATGAGACTTCTGGGAAATTTGCTTCAACACACGAATTCTTTTTAAGTGTGCCTGGGCGAGCAGTGGATGAAGAAGACATAAATGAATATCCATTTTTAACTAGAGACGGCAATTATACTTTATATGTTCGATGTGAAAATGCCCTCGGAGGTTATAATATAGATCCTTACTTAATTTATTTGGTCATTTCCGATACTCCTGATGGAGTTCCGGCCACTATATTAGAATTTCTCCCACCTACAAATTCTTTTGTGGAAAATAACAAAACAGAAAAACAAATTAAATTTAAACTAAATGAACCTGCTGAATGCAGATGGGATCTTAAAGATCAATCATATGACACTATGGGTCAGATGGTTGAGGAACCAGAATATCTTGAGGAACCAGAATATCTTGAGGAACCAGAATATCTTGAGGAACCAGAAGATCTTGAGATCATTGAAGAAGGGTTTGTAGAAGAAAATGAAACTGACAATGAAGTGGATGCTCTAATTAACTCTAATCAATTAGATTGTGATTTATTTCCTTCTTCAGATTCTGCAGCTAATGGTTATTGGTGCTCAGGTTTATTAT
>CAZKBE010000038.1:0-4995 GCA_964551115.1 Candidatus Woesearchaeota archaeon | reverse complement strand
ATATTTTTTTAATTTGTTTTAAATTTAATTCTCTAGCTAAAACAATTCTTTGAGCACCTAGTTTTTTATAGAAAGTTGCTGAATTAGAATTTGCAATCGATGCCTGTGTTGAAACATGAAAAGGTATCTTGTACTTTCTGCAAAGTTCAATTACTGCCAAATCCCAGCAGATTATTGCATCTACATAATTTTTTACTTTTTTAAAATATTTATCTAATTTTATTAATTCACTATCATAGATTATTGTGTTAATTGTAAGGTATCTCTTTATTTTCTTTGGTTGACAGATAGTTTTTATTTTCTTTAAATCTTTTAATGTAAAATTCTTTGCCGAAGCTCTCATTGAGAATTCTTTTAGTCCGAAGTAAATTGCATTTGCTCCGTTTTCTATTGCTGTAATTAACTGTGGAAAATCTCCGGCAGGGGCTAAAAGTTCGTATTTAGATTTCATAACACTCCTTGGTTAGCTTGATTTAAATAGTTTTATAAATTCTAATTTCTATAATTTCTAATGAAAAGAGTGAATAAAAAAGCAATTTCAGACATTGTTTCAACAGTATTAATAATTATGATTGCTGTTGCAGCTGTTGGTGTTATTGGAGCTTTTGTTGTTCCAATGATTAGGGACAATTTAGGAACTGGGACTGCCTGTACTACTGCAACTAGCGATCTATACATTGACTCTTCTTCAGGATTTAGCTGCATGGATTTAACAAAAGGTATCTTACCCGTTCAAATCACTAAAGGTTCTGGGCAAATTACTTATGCAGGTGCAAAGGTTGCAGTAATATCTGCGGGTAATTCTTACATGTTTAATATCAATTCTACTTTTCCAAATTCTAAAGAAACATTTTATCTTAATCTAGGTAATTTGAAATCTGTTGATTCTATAGATCTTTCGCCTATTGTTCGTATAGGATCGAGTAATAAAGTTTGTTCAAAAAGTTCTTCGGTTCAATTAAGTCAATGTAACTTGGAGACTCAAATTATTGAACAAGCGATTACAGATCAAAAAGTTGTTGCTCGGGAAGGTTATTCTTCCTCAGCGTTAGGGTTGCAAGCAAGAGTTTTACCAAATAAAATCAATGGCCTAGTAAGGTATTGGGATTTTAATGAAGGTAATTATAATTCTACTCATGTTTTTGATGTTAGCGGAAATAATCAGCATGGTATAAGATCTGGAGGAGTTATTGTTGAAGAAAATGTTGCAAAATTTGATGGATCCAATATAAGCAAAAATAAGATTATAGTCGGGGCCGGAAATAATTATTTCCCACTACCTTTATTTACCCTATGTTCTTTTGCTAAGAAAGTTGGCTCAAATCAGGGCAGCGTTTCAGGAATATTTTACTTAACCTATGGTTTTGGAATAGCTATAACAACAGATAATAGGCTCTATTTTACTACCAATAATGGGACTACATCTCCTTCAAGTACTTTAGGAGTATATTCAAACGAATTTCTAAAAAATAATACGTGGTATCAAATTTGTGAAACTTTTAATGGAAGTGAAAGAAATATCTATTTGGATTCTGTAAAGATTAAAACAGACTTGCCTAAATGGAATGGATCAACTG
Organism: Candidatus Woesearchaeota archaeon; assembly: GCA_964551115.1. Classification (GTDB taxonomy): domain Archaea; phylum Nanobdellota; class Nanobdellia; order Pacearchaeales; family GW2011-AR1; genus CAKZRD01. The sequence goes on along the minus strand of CAZKBE010000038.1, from coordinate 3,418 downwards.
CCTGGCCAACTAGTACAGTTGTGATAGGACATAATCCAAATAATGGGATCTATTATTACTTTAATGGTTCCTTAGACGAAATTATGATTTTTAATCGTTCTCTTTCTAGCGAAGAGATCAAATCTATTTATGAAACACAAAAGAAATAGTTTTGTAAAATACATTTTTTATAAATTATAACCAACTTAGTGAATAACAAGGCAATTTCAGACATTGTTTAAATAGTATTGATAAATCATAATAGATATTACCCCATAATTATATTTAAAAACAAGATTAAATAACACATTTTATGGTATTTAAAACCCTTCAAGATTCACCTGAAATTCCGGAATTTAAATTCGAGAGTAGGGCAGATGGAGATTATGCTGTTATCCCTGAGGCAAGAGTTGGTGCAGGTCAAGGGTTATGTATGACTACTTCATGTGCAGTGGTCAAATACCTTCAATTATTTCTGCCAGATGAAAAGATTAGTATCACTACTGATTTAGAAGAAGCTACCGGCAGGGTCGTTATGGATTTAATGATACTAGAAGCCTACACTGGCAAAAAATTAGCTCTTAGTATGAAAATGCCTAAAAATCAAGACAAACTTGAAGATTTTATAGGTTTGTATGCAGGTATTACCACACCTTTTAATTCGAGTGATGGTTATGATATGGATTTTTTTAGACTGGATAAAAACAGGATAAATAATCATTTTTTTGTTCCAAATGCTAGAAAGGTTAAGGCAGATAAACAACAAGAGATTATAGACTCTATTATGTCTGGCAAGGTAGATCGAAGAGGGTATGTTTTTCCAGATCCATGGGGGTTTAATAGTTGTTTAACTAAATTAGACAAGAAGAGTTATAGGGGTTTAAATGGTGAAATTAAAGCGTTAGATATGGCTAGACAAGATTTAACCTATCAAAATTTGTCTACCGGAGCAATAGAATATCTTGTAATTCCACGTAGTTTGGATTTAGCTAGTTACTCGGCTAGTCTGCCTGGATCAAAGTGTTATGTTCTAGATGAGGGATTATTAGTTGAGAAACCAAAGGAGAGTCAAGATGACTGATAATTATCAACTGCCTAGATTAGAAAGGGAACAAGATTATGTGGTAATTAGAGGTGTCCCTGTGAATCTAAATCATGGGATCTGTTGTGCACCTGCAGCAAAGATTGTACAAGAATTTAGAGGTTATCCTATTAAAATTAAAGCAACTATTTCCGGCATTCTTTGTGAAGTTTCTACAAGTAGCATCCTGGGGCTTATCTCCTTGGGAGCTGAAAAAGGCACAGTTTTAGAAATTATTGTTCAAGACAATCCTCTATCCGATAAAAGTTCAGAAGAACTTGCAACTAGGCTATATAATGGTCTAACAACTCATGACTTTAGCCCTGAATTCGATAGACTTAAAGACTAATATCTTAAGAATATAACTACTCTCCAATTACAACAAATGCAAAGGTTTTTAAAGGATCTAGCTTCTGACCTATCATGGCAAATAAATCAGGAGATCATCAAGTTGAATGTTGTGTATGTAGAGATTGGAAACCTGCCGAAGGCCCTAAATGGTACACTCCAACTGCTCAAGTAAGAAGAGAGTATCATTTTGAGCAAAAACGTTTAAGTCATGGCTTTTGTCCTCCTTGCTATCTATTAAATTTAAAAAACGAGGGCTTCAATGAAAGTGAAATCGAACAGATGGTCCAAGAGGCTTTTAGAGGGAGTAGCGCATGAAATTCAGACACGACAATGGTTATTTAGTATGTGAGGGAGTTACAATTGGTTTAATTGGTGGCATAGGGGTTAAATCTGTAAGTCCGCTATATCATGAATGTACAAAACATCCTCAGCACATGTTCTTAGAAAGAAGCGGAAATGAAGACTCTCGAATTGCCTTACAAGACTCTTTAACTGAGATAATAGAATTTCAAGCTAGGCATGGAGAGAAGGTTGATTTGATTATCCAAGAGCTATCTGGAAGAGATACAGAAGAGTTAGGTCTAAGGATCACTAAAGGTTTAGAAACAAATAGCCATAAGCCTATTTTTAATTAAATTTATTTCTTCTTTTTCTTTGTATTAGCTGTCTTCTTACTAACTTTTTCTTGGCTAATTACTTCTACAGCAGCTTTTTTCTTTCTTGCAACATATACAAAAGCCAATACTATTAGTAATAAAACAACTATTAATCCAATTACATTTGTAGGTTTACTTAAGAATTCTCCAATAACTAAACCTGTGAATAATGAATTTCTATCTGTTGCTTCATTGTTTTCTACATTTTCTTCATCTACTGTATTTTCATTAGAGCTAGTACAAGCTTGTGTTGTTGCTGGCTTAACGTCTTTAGGAGCACAGAAATCTGCAGGATAGCTTACAGTTCTTGTTTGAAAACCATTAGTACATTCAGACCATTCAGATACTGTCCATTCTGTTGTACAATATCCTCCAACTCCGCCCGTAGTTGTAGAAGTTGTAGTTGAAGCAGAGGTTGCTGCTACAAAGTAAGAAGCTTTTGTTGTATTGAATTGACAGAATCCAGATTCAAATTCACCTACAAGACAGCTAGTTAATGTTTCCCAAGGTCCATTTGTAGATAAAGCTCTAAATGCTGTTAAAGTTGTTCCGTTTAAAGAGTTTCCAACAAAGATTTTGATTGTTATAGGATTGCTAAATGTTAAACCAAAGCTAGGTATACCAAATTGTAATGCTCCAGCAGCTCCAACCAAGCCAGAAACGTCGGTTACATTTGTCAGAGCAGAAGTTATTGCACTTACATTCAAATTTGAACCATCCGTTGCAGTTATTACTGTTCCTTCAGGTAATAAAACACTCATATTTGTATCGTTTATTAACCAATCGTTATTTAGAGTTACATTTGGAATACTCTCAACATTTGATTCTCCTTCAGGTAATAAGAATCCTACATCTTGGAAAAATTCATCTTCTAAAGTTACTCCAACACTAAAGGAAGATACAGAGGAGCTTCCAAGAGCTGTCACAAGTTTTAAGTCATAGTTCTGTGTTTGAGTTAGATTCAAGTTAGAAGTATTAATAGATATAGTATAATTAAATGTAGTAGTTGTTTCATACGAATATCCGTAACCATAGCCCAAATAAGTAGATTCATTAACGGAATTATAGCTTGGTATTACTTCTATTCCGCTTAAGTCACAGCCAGCAATGTTTGCACCAGTATAAGCATCAAAGATACACACAACATTATTGTTTAATGTTAAATTGATCGCAGGCATTGGTGTAATCTCATTTGAACTAACTTCTACATTAGCGTTAACTGAGATTATATCTCATCTTATAGGAGCATCATCATCAAAACTTCCTAGACTAACAACGAAAGCATTTGCAGGTCCCGCAAATATTAATAATCCAACAACAAGCAGTGTTATTAAACTAGAAAAAATTCCAG
>CAZKBE010000037.1:0-5034 GCA_964551115.1 Candidatus Woesearchaeota archaeon | reverse complement strand
CTCTACTTCGTCCCCATTAGATAATAAAAGCTTAAAATCAGGTAGCATACATTGCTGTTCCATTGCTTCATGCATCGTACTTCGGTCATTCTCATCCATCTTTTCTAATTCATCGATACAAACAAGACCTTTATTAGATAAAACCATTGCTCCTGCTTCTAAAGCCCAACCCCTTAGAAATTCATCTTTTACAACAGTTGCTGTAAGACCTGCTCCCGAAGCAGATTTTCCAGAAACATATCTTCCTTTAGGTGCAATAGTGGATATAAATTTTAACATAACCGACTTTGCAACTCCCGGATCTCCGACCATTAAAATGTGTATATCTCCCCTAGTTAAAGTTCCATCACTTCTCTTTTTTTGAACACCTCCAAATAACTGTAAAGCTAGGGCTTCTTTAATTTCTGGATAACCCCAAACAGATGGACTAATGCTCTTTGCAAGTTTCTCAACAATGTTTGGTTCAGTAGCAAGTTCTTTTATCTGGTTCTCTTCTTCTTCAGTTATAGATAAATCATCAAAACTTTCTTCTAAGGGAATTGTATTATTTGCTTCAATAGCTAAGTCAAATCTTGTTTGAATACCGGTAGGCAGGGGCAATGAAATTTCTTTTAGTACTCCAATTACTTTGACCTTACTTCCAGGAGTTGTCCTCTCTTCCATTTTAGGGTCTACTAGGTCTTCTTTAAGAAATACTTGCATTCTTTTTGGCTGTTCTCCCCCAGAAAGTGCATCCGGACTTTCTTCTAAAACAAGTCTTTGTGCATCTACCATCTCTTTTGTTAAAAGTCTAAACCCCCCTCTTCGACCACATGAAGAACATCTATTAGGTTCTTGAAATCTTTTCTCTACCTGTAATATTGAAAGAATAGTTCCACATGAAGGACATTCAAAACGAGCATTTATAACCTGCGGCCTAACTTCTGAAGCCTGTCTAACTATTCCTTCAATAGAGATCATAGTACCAAGATTCTTTGCTCTAATATTTCTTATCTTTACCTCTTGGGTCTTAGAAATGGTTTCTAGTCTTATTCTAGGATCAGTAATTAATCCACTATCTGCTAAAGCTAATTCAAGGATTCTTACAGTTTCTTCTGGTTTATTTATTAAATCTTCAGAAAGCTCCGGGGAATGCTCAGATAATTCCTGAAAATCAATTCCAATTACACTTTCTCCTTTTTTAGCACATAAACCTAGCTTTTTCTTTTGTGTAGAGAAGAAATTTTTTGCTTCGATTATCCTTTCTTCTTGGTTAGGCTTTTCTACTTTTTTATCAAATATCTCTCCATCTGTGGATATAAATTCGTCCTCTGCCATGTTATCTATAAAGAACTGGCTTTTATAAGAGTTTGTAGTCCGAAATGTATAGTTTGCATTTTTAATCTTCGGAGTTTGAGTTAGTTGAAGTTTGCCGTTTAGAACAAGAATCCTTCTATTTGGAGCAAAATTGCGCTCTTAAATCCTTTTGTAAATTTGCAGAGAACTTGGGAGATATACCCCAATTTCTTTCAGAGGATTTAGAGATTATAGAATAATTTTAAATTTACGCCTTTTGTAAAATGAATTTGTCCATCTGGAACTTTAAGGGTTTTTAAAACAGGAGGAATTGAGGCAAGTCCGCTGCTTTTTGTAGGAAATAGTCTCAGATATCTATAATCGTGTTGTTTTCCAGGATGTGTTTGGAACTGTTTTCCCCATTCCCAAGGGATTATCCAAAAGTTTCTTTGGCTAACGTGTTCTTCTAGTTTTTTTGGATTTGTAGTTCTTATTCTACTTACCGGCATATCTAAGTTATAAGTTCCTAGCGCCCAAAATAGAGGCAGCTGGTATTCGCCGTCATAGTCCCACTGTCCGTCAAATGCAGTCCATTTAGCATATCTTCTTCTAGAGTCTTGACTATTTGGGATGATAAGGCAAGATTTGATTTCGATTCCCTTTCTTGAGTCTATTAGGTCTATCCCGCTCTTTATGGGGTTTAAATCCATTCCAAGAGTATTCCCCATCCAATTTTCATGTAGGTAGGATATATAATTCTTAAATCTTTGAATTTGCATATAAAATTCAGACTTTAGTCCTTTTAAATAATATAGGGTTTGTAAAATATATCTAGTTCAAAACAAAACAAGGTCTTGCAAAAAACTCTTTTTCGGTAGTTTTTTTAGCAATTTCAATAAATCTTTCTTTTAAAAATACAGCAAAAGTATCTTGTTTTGGCGTACTTAAAAGATCAGCCCTAACAAGCGGTTTTCCAGTTAAGATTTTCTTAAGATTTTCTGGTTTAAGTTGTATTTCTTCCATAATTATTTTTATAGAATCTTGTGCAGGAATAATCATCTTTTTTAATAATTCAGGTTTACCATTATCAAATTCTTTAACTGCTTTTTCAAATTCATATAGGTTAACTGATTGATCTTCTTTGAAGATACTTGCTCTTATTCTTCTTAATTCAAGCATATGTGCTCCACCTATTAGTTCACCTAAATCAGAACATAATTTTCTTATGTACGTGCCACCCTGAACATCCGTAGAAAACAAAAAGTTCTTGTCTTGTTTTTCCAATATCTCAAAACTCTTTATTTCTCTTTCTCTAAGTTGTCTTTTTACATTTGACTTTCTTGGAGGTAATTGCATTATTTTTCCAAGAAATTTTTCATTTATTTTTTCTTGAAGTTCTTCTATTGAAATTTCCTTGTCTGTTCGAATTATTCCAATATATGTTTTATCATGCCCTAAAAAATATCCTGTTAATTTACAAGCTCTGCCTAAGGCAATAGGTAAAACTCCACTTACTTGTGGATCTAAAGTACCGAAGTGACTTGTCTTTCGTAGTTCTAATTTTTCTCGGACAAAATCTGAAACAGTAAAGCTAGTTGGACCTGCAGGTTTATCAATTACAATTACTCCAAATTCTAAAAGTTGTTGTATATTCTCCATATATATGCACTGTTTACCAATATTTATAAACTCGACTAAATTTCCTTAAATATGGAAATTAAAGATTCAAACTTTCAAGAAGAAGTGATTAAAGCTTCATCTAAAATGCCTGTTTTAGTAGATTTCTGGGCTCCTTGGTGTGGACCTTGTCAAATGCTAAAGCCTTTAATTGAAAAACTTGCAATGGATTATCATGGAAAGGTAAAGATTGTTAAAATCAATGTTGATGAAAATCAAGAAACTGCTGAGAAATATGAAATTATGTCTATTCCATGTGTCAAACTTTTTAAAAAAGGCGAAGTAGTAGATCAATTCTTAGGTTTAAGATCTGAAGAGTTTGTTAGAGAATGGATTGAAAATAGAAAGTAAATAATTCTGATACATCACCAAAACCTTATAAATCCTCAAACACTACTATCTATATGGCAAGAAGATTGAAGAAAGAAGACAAAAAGGAATTTGTTTTTGAACTAAAACCAAAGAAAGTAAAATGTAGGACTTGTGGTGAAGAGTTTGAGATTAAACCAACAGCTAGATTTCAAAGAAAATACTGCGAAAAATGTAGTAAACTCAATAAAGAATACTATGATAATTTAGATTCTGTTACTGTCGATGATTGTGACGATTAAATAAGGCTTATCTAAAAGTTGCTTTTTTGATTACTAAATTTAAACAAGATTAATAATCTTGCCATAACCATGGCCGATTTTTTCTTGCCTCCAAAAACATGTCAAACATAAAACCTCGATTCTTTCTAGGGTTATATGTAGGATATTTATCAATTTTAAAATCTGGATCCATTAATCTTCCACTAAAAAATTCAGTTAAATCTTCATCAACCAAGGTATCTAATTCTCTTTCATACGCCCTTTTTGCAAGTTTTTCAACACAATCCCACATATGAAAACCCGCAACCCTTATTACTTTTGTTCCTTCTAACTGATTAAGAATATGATCTTGGTTTGGGTAGGGATACTCCCCATTTGATTGTTTTGTAGTATGGGTCTTAAAATCCAATCCTACTTCAATAAGCCTATCGGAATCCTGAAGTTCGATTACATCAGATACGGAACTGCCATCAAAAACTAAATAATTTATTCCAAATCCATTTTGTCTATATCGGATATCAATAGAAGAATTTAACAATTTACTATACCTCTGTCTAAACTGATCTACACTTTCAAAAGATCCATTATTCTTGATTTCAAAATCCATTATCTCCGGAATAGGGTATAAAAATACAAATTGTTTCATGATAATCTAAACGCTAGTAATTATTTTATAAATTTATGGATTATACCCTACTTAAATCCAACAACCTTTTATTCCTTACAATTTTCTTAATCGTATGGAACATCAAATGAAACTATTAGAGGATCAATTTAATCTAATCTCTGCGGGTAAAAAAACAATTGAAGTCCGGATCTTTGATGAGAAGCGTCAAGAATTAGATCCTGGAGATATAATCGAGTTTTATAAATTGCCAAATTTAAAAGAAAAAATAAAAGTAGAAATTGTTGCTCTACTAAAATATATATCTTTCAAAGGTTTAATAAATGATTTTGGAATGGAATATTACGGTTACCCAAATGATTATCCCATAGAGGAGTTTATGAGAAATATTTACAAGATATATTCTATTGAAAAAGAAAAAGAAAAAGAATATGGTGTATTGGGAATTCAGCTGAAACTTATAAATTAATAAGTTATCTCCAAATTAGATATTTTTAAATTTTATCTACCTTAAGATAATTCTTTATTTTAGATACACAACATTTAAAAACAGATTATTTCAAAATGTCTAAGGTATAAAATGATACAATATATATTGTTCTTTATAGGTATACTTTTTTTAATAAAGGGGGCAGAGTATCTAGTAGACGGATCTTCTTCTTTAGCTAAAAAATTCAAAGTTCCAACGTTAGTTATTGGTTTAACCGTTGTTGCATTTGGAACTTCTATGCCTGAATTGGTTGTAAATGTTATTGCATCATTAAATGGCAATGGAGATATAGCTTTTGGAAATATTGTCGGTAGCAACATTGCAAATATACTTTTAATACTTGGTATAACTGCTCTAATAACAAGTTTAAAAGTACA
>CAZKBE010000036.1:0-5317 GCA_964551115.1 Candidatus Woesearchaeota archaeon | reverse complement strand
TAGCGGGGGCGGGATTTGAACCACGCGACCTTGAGGTTATGGGCCTCACGAGCTAGCCAGACTGCTCCACCCCGCTATAATATAATTAAGAACAATCGTCTTTTAAAGTTAACTAATTAAGCAAAAGATCTTTCATATTCTCGGATTCTTTCTAGATCCAAATTATCAACTTCTTTTGTTTTTTTGGATTTTAGTATTTTTGTATACTCTAATCCTCTCGGAATAATCTGTCTTCCAGAAATTGTTTGATAGGGTGGACCAATTGCTTTAGCAGAGGGAATAGCAATTCCTCCTCTCCGAGTAATCAACATTCCTTCCTCAACCCTATGTAGATATACATCAAAATAGTCTAAAATATTTCCTCTGAAGTCTATTCTTCCATTAGTATCTACCCTTAAAACTCTCATTCTAGTTTTTGGAGAATTTAAGGCTTTTTTTATAGATGTCTTCTGATAAAGGTCTAGTTTTTTACCTTTCGGCAATTTACACATAAACGGTCTAAGAAAAAGATCATATCCTTGTGGCCTAACAACTTCTAAAAATCTTTTAAAATCTTTCTCATCGATTCCCAAGTCTATATCATCATGTTTTCTATAAAACTCCCCCGTAGTTAGTGGGATTGCTAGACCTCCGCTCAAAACCCAAGGAAAAGAGTCTCCAATAGTTCCTGCTAACTCATCTAAATGATTCTCAAGGGATTTCTTCTCTTCTGTAGAAATTGTCTCGATTTTTTTAGATTCGGAGGAAGTCACAATCAACTGTGAATTCGAAGAGATTTCCATTTTAATAATCCCACCTCGCGGCTCTTCCTCTCAGATCCACATGGGTAAATCCATCACGGACACTTTTTGCTAATCCGCCTCTGTTTCCATGATACTTTTCCAATTTTCTATAAACTTCTTCAGGAGAAATTCCCGCGACCTTAAAGTCAACCGCATCCCCGTAAAGGTGTCTGCTATCGTGACTTTTACTAACTTTTGCATTACTTTTTGGATCTCTATACCAGGAAGTTACCGTGATAGGCCTATCTTCAAAAAGCCCTCTAATTTTTTGCATATACTCTGCAGAATTAATTATCCTTTGAATAATCTCGGTATCTTGGGGAATCCTCTCTCCGTTTTTTGTTGCTTCACCCCATGTAAAGTTTCCCCCGTAAATTATTTGTCTATTCAAGTTTATAGTTCCGATTTTAGGAATATAAATCTCTCCAACTTTTGCTTCAGCTTCATAGGGTATAACACTAGCCACAGCTAATCCTACAAGGGCTTTACCCATATTCCCTAAAAAATTTCTCCGTGTTAAGTCCATTTATTACTCCTTTTAAGTAATATCTTTAATAAAAAATGGTTTATAAACATTTCTATTTGTTACTCCTACCTAGTTACATTATATTTAACTAAGCCTTAGATTAAAATCCACAAACTTAAAAACCACCAGCCCTAAACAGTAGTATGAAAATACTTTCATTACATTGTGATTATATTAAGTTCAAACCCTTAAAAAAAGCAATAAATAATCCAGAAGAACTTTCCGAAGAAAGAAAGAAAGAAATAGAAGTGAAAGAACCATTGGGAATCTTTGTTGCAGTTGAAAAGTCTGATGAAGGAGATTTAAAGAAAGCAATTGAACAATTAGTAGATAATGTTTTGGATTTAAAAGAGAAGGTTAGAGCAGAACGAGTTGTAATATATCCTTACGCACATTTATCTGCAAATCTTTCTAATCCCGTATTTGCACAAGATGTTTTGCAAGGAGCTGAAGTAACTTTAAAGAAGAAAAAAGTAGAAGTATTTAGAGCACCTTTTGGATATTATAAAGAATTTGAACTAAGATGTAAGGGACATCCTTTAGCTGAATTATCTAGAAGTTTTGGAGTTGAATTAGATATTGTGGAAAAAGAGGAAAAGAAACCCTTGAAACTGCAAAAGGAAGAGGAATATGACCCTAAGAAGCTTTTAGCAAGTATATCTAAGTCGAAATTAGATACTTCTAAATTAAAAGATAACGATCATAGGATTATCGGAAAGAATTTAGACTTATTTTCTTTTAATGAGGTCGCACCAGGAATGGTTTTTTGGCATAATAATGGTTTAATTATTTATAATGAATTAATTAATTATTGGAGAGAACAGCATATCCAAAATAACTATCAAGAAATAAGGACTCCTCAGATTATGGATGCTAAACTTTGGAAGATATCTGGGCATTGGGATAAATATAAAGAAAGTAATTTTACTACTCTTTATGAAGATCGTCCTTTTTTAATCAAACCGATGAATTGTCCAGGTGGGATGTTAGTTTACAAAACAAGTTCTAAATCGTATAAGGACTTACCTCTAAGAGTCGGAGAAATTGGAACAGTTCATAGAACAGAACTTTCTGGCGTTTTGGCTGGATTGTTTAGAGCTATTCAATTTACACAGGATGATGCTCATGTATTTTGTACAGAAGAACAATTAGAGGAAGAAATAGGAAAAGTTATGGAATTGATTAGTGTTTTTTATAAGCAATTTAATATTGAGTTTGATCATGTTGAACTTTCTACAAGGCCTGAGAAACGGATTGGTGCTGACAAAATCTGGGATAAAGCAGAGAAGGCATTAGAAAACGTATTAAAACATAAAAAAATGAAATTTAAGGTTAATCCAGGAGATGGAGCATTTTATGGTCCAAAAATTGACTTTCATATAAAAGATTCTTTAGCTAGGACTTGGCAGTGTTCTACTATCCAGCTTGATTTTGCCTTGCCAGAAAGATTTGAATTAGAATATGTAGATAATGATGGTTCTAAAAAAAGACCTGTTATGTTACACCGAGTTATTTATGGTTCTATTGAAAGATTTATTGGAGTCCTTCTAGAGCATACAAATGGAAACCTTCAAACCTGGCTTTCTCCAATTCAGGTCAGAGTTTTAAGTTTTACAGATAGAAATGAAAAGGCAGCACAAAAGGTTCTTGATGAATTAAAATCTAAAGGAATACGGGCGGATGCAGATTTTGGATCCTCCACAATGGGAGATAAAGTTAGGACTGCTTCTATGATGAAGATCCCTTATATTATCACAATAGGAGATAAAGAAGAAGAGAAAGGAACTATTGCTATTAAGAAGAGGGGAGAAGAAAAGCCAAAGTTTGGTGTGAAGTTAGATGAATTTTTGAAAGATTTGAAAGAAGAGATTAATAATAGGAAGTAAGGGTGATTCTTCTTTATTAAGAGTTTTTAATATATAAATCCTTAAATATGCTTATTTGTTGTAAATTATATGATAAAAATTGAAGCTCCTAAAACAGATAGAATTTATAATATCCTGACAAGCTACGGATCTGTTGGACAAACGGCTGGAGAGGAATGGAGAGATGCAATTGTTGGAGATGTAAGAACTATTAGGCTAGGTCCTTTAGAATTAGAACAGCCATTAGATTTTTTAAATCAAACAATCATTAGAAATTCTAATAGTTATAGTTCTATTGTGGAAGTTTTTGCTAGGCAGGAAAAATCATTTCAAGATCTAAGTGCTGACTTTATTGATAAAATAAATGAAAGAAAACTTTATTTTTTGCCTACAACAAACCATTTAACAGGTTATATTACCAAGTCCCTAGAGGGTGAGATTTATCCTCTTGCTACGATTATTGAAAATCAAGCAGGTAAATCTAGAGCTATCGGAATGGGTGCATTTGGTTCAAAACAAATATTGCTTGACGGTCCATCTAATTTCCGGATTGAAATGGGTAGATTAAATGATATGGTAAATGACATTATTGGTACGGTATATGAATCCGTATTTGGTAAAAGAAAAACTGGAAGCCCGAACATAAATCTTTCTTTTTTAAGTTAATAGAAACATATAAAAACTTTCTTTTCATTAAATTTATATGAAACTAGAAACAGAAAGACTGATTCTTAGACCTTTAAAAGACTCTGATGCAAAATCTGTTCAAGAGAATATAAATAATTTGGAAATTTCTAAGTGGCTTTTAGTTGTTGCTTATCCATATAAACTAAAAGATGCTAAATGGTGGGTCGATAACAATAAAAAAAAGTGGAAGAGTAAAAAATTAGAAGATTATTCTTTCGGGATTGAGTTAAAAGAAGAAAAGAAGATAATAGGTGGTATGGGTTTACATAATGTGAAGAAAGACCAAGGAACTGCCGAGCTTGGTTATTGGATCGGTGCTAAATACCATCGAAAAGGATATGGTTCCGAAGCATTAAGGGCTGTTTTAGATTTTGCATTTAAAAAACTTAAATTAAGACGAGTTGAAGCAGGAGTTTTTGTAGGAAACCCTTCTTCTGGAAAATTATTTGAGAAATTTGGAGCAAAACAAGAAGGGATAAAAAGACGGGCCAAGGTCTGCAAGGCAGATGGAAAAATTAAGGATGAACTTATTTATGGTCTATTGAAAGAGGAATATATTTAATTAAAATAAGATTATTCTACAAAGAGATTAGATTTTTAAAATTTTCATAAACTTTATAAATAGCCCTCTCTTAATTATTTTATGATCAGTTTAGTTATAGGAGGCTTAGTTTTTGTAGGATCTATATTTGTTTTATCTGGCTTAAAAATAGTTTATCAATATGAAAGAGGAGTTAGATTTACTCTTGGAAAATACACTGGTATGATGAAACCAGGATTAAGAGTAGTTATTCCAATACTACAAACTTGGGAAAGAGTGGATGTAAGAATTCATGTTATTGATGTTCCTCATCAAGATTGTATAACTAAAGATAATATTTCTATACGGGTTAATGCAGTATTATACTTTAAGGTTAGTTCCGCGGAAAAATCTATAATCTCTGTTGAGGATTATTTTAACGCCGTTTCCCAGCTTTCTCAAACTACAATGAAAAATATTGTGGGAGAAGTTACGCTTGATGAATTATTAAGTAAAAAAGAGAAAATTAGTAAACGAATTGAAGAGATTGTTGATAATGCCACAGATCCTTGGGGGATTAAAATTCAGACTGTTGAATTAAAAGATATTTCTTTGCCTGATCAGATGAAAAGAGCAATGGCTAAAGAAGCTGAGTCTGAGAGAGAAAGAAGGGCTTTAATAATTTCTTCCGAAGGAGAAAAACTCGCATCGGAGAATTTAATGATCGCTGCTAAAGAATTAGGATTATCTAAGGGAGCAATGCATCTAAGAACTCTTCATGATTTAAGTGAAATAAGTTCAGATGATTCAAATACTGTTGTCTTTGCAGTTCCAATAGACAGTTTAAATGCTTTGGAGGGTTCAAAGTAGAATGGTATTGTTCTATCTTTTAGGTGTTGCAGCAGTCTATGTTCTTTCAGGTTTAAAGGTTATAAAT
>CAZKBE010000035.1:0-6145 GCA_964551115.1 Candidatus Woesearchaeota archaeon | reverse complement strand
TTTCTAGCTTTTTAAGCATTATAGCTAAAATTCACTGCCAATAGTGACAAGGCAATTTGTTCCTTTTTTTAATTAAAAACAATCCTTATATTCTGTCATAGATTTGAATTTCCAAGCCAAGGCAACAGAAGAAAGGTTTGTCTCAATTCCTAATTCTCCTGCTTGATTTGCTTGCTTAAAAGTAGAGCATAAATTTTTATTGGTTAAACCAGAAATATATTTAGAGCTCAACCAGATTATAATTTCGGAAGTAGACTCGGAAGTTTCTTCTATACCTGAAGATTTTAAAACAAAACTTTTCTCTATTTTTCTTTCACCTGAATCAAAACTATAAAAATTCAATAAAATTTTTGAGTCTTTAGGTAAGTCTTTCACTATAGAACTCTCAGAAATAACACTCGCAAAATTATCATAACTCACATTAATCGTTGGGCTAGGTGTCACAGAAATTTTAGTTTCTTGTGGATAAAAGATGTATATAGCAACAGCTATAATTGAAATAACTAAAATAACTAAAACTATTCCCATAGCCGTTTTCCTTAATCCCATAGAGTGTGATAGCCTTCTTGATTTAAAACTTTAACTAAATTTATCATGACCTGATTTATTCTACTAAATCTCCAACATCTGCAACTCGCGTTAAATCGCTAACAGAATCATCATCTTGTAGTTTGATTATTCTAACTCCTTGTGTTGCTCTTCCCATTATTCTAACGCCACTAACTGGACTTCTAATTACAATTCCTTTAGATGTAGAAACAATTATAGTATCATCTTCCCTAACCGATTGAGATGTGATCACATTACCTGTCTTTTCAGTTATTTTAAGATTAATAACTCCCTTTCCGCCTCTAGAAGTTAGTCTATAATCTTCTATATCACTTCTTTTACCATATCCTTTTTCAGTAATAGTTAATATGGATTGTTCTTTTTGGTTTTCTAACGGTAAAACTTCTACAGAAACAACTTCATCTTTTCCATCCATTCTAATTCCTGTAACTCCAAATGCATTTCTTCCAACAGACCGAACATCATCTGAATTAAACCTACATGCTTGTCCTTCTTTTGTAACAAGTAATACTTCTTGTTTATCTAGTACGGGTTTAACAGCAATTAAAGAATCATCTTTACCTTCAAGGTCAATTGCCTTAATTCCTCCTTTCCTAGGATGACTAAATTCACTCATTTCAATTTTCTTAACAAATCCTCCATGTGTAGCCATCAAAAGATAATCCTTGAATTCCTTTACAGCTATAACCGAACTAACTTTTTCTTCTTTCAGTTCTAATAGATTAATCATGGCCTTGCCTTTACCATACTTAGCAATTTCTGGAACTTCAAAAGCTTTTAACCAGTGAACTTTACCTTTATCTGTAAAGAACAGCATATAATCATGTGTCGAACATGTCAATAATTCTTTAACAAAATCGCCTGTTGCAAGATCGCTTCCAATAACTCCCTTTCCGCCTCTTTTTTGTTCTTTATATTGTTTTAAGTCAATTCTTTTGATATAACCTTTATCTGTAATAGTTACGACAACATCTTTTTTGTCTACTAAATCTTTCTCTTCAAAATCTTTTATACTTCCTATAATTGTTGTTTGTCTTTCATCGCCATATTCCTTCTTTAATTCATTTAATTCTTTTTTAATTATCTTCAAAATCTCTTTCTCATCTGCAAGGATTTTGGTAAACTTTTCTATAAGTTCTTTTAATTGTTTATCTTCACTATTAAGTTTTTCATATTCCAGAGAAGTTATCTGATGTAATTTCATTTCAAGGATTGCTTCAACTTGTTTATCGGACAAATTATATTTTGCTTTTAGTTCCATTCCAGCTTCAGTCTTAGCTTTAGAAGCCCTAATTAATTTAACAACTGCATCAATATTTTGTTGAGCAATAATTAAACCATCTACGATATGTAATCTTTTATCTGCCTTATCTAAATCAAAAGCGGTACTCTTTCTAACAATTTTTCTTCGGTGATTTACATAAACCTCTACTATTTCTTTCAAATTCAATTCTTTTGGTTCATGATTCACTAAAGCAAGCATAATTGCATTAAAACTTATCTGAAGATTTGTATTTTTATATAATCTATTTAATGTAAACTTTGATTCTGCTTCTTTTCTTAACTCGATAACTATTCTTACTTTGCCTTTAGCCGATTCATCCCTTATATCTGAAACATCTGGTAACTTTTTCTCTTTTACAAGTTCTGCAATCTGTTCAACAAGCGAAGCCTTATTTACTTGATAGGGTATTTCATAAATAACAATCTTTTCTTTTGGACCATCTTCAACTTTGACCTTTCCTCTAATTGTCATAGAACCTCTACCTGTTGCATATAACTGTGTAAAATCTCCACTAATCGAACCACCTGTTGGGAAGTCTGGAGCCTTAATTGTTTTAATCAAATCTTTTAAATCAATTTCTGGATTTTCAATATATTGAAGAATCGTATCACAAACATCATTAATATTATGTGGAGGTATATTTGTTGCCATACCAACGGCAATTCCTGAAGCTCCATTAAGAAGTAAATTAGGTAATTTACCTGGCATAATTTTTGGTTCTTCTAAGGAATTATCAAAGTTAGGCAACATTTCACAAGTATCTTTATCTATAGACTCTAGAAGTTCTTCAGAAATCTTTTCCATTTTAGCTTCTGTATAACGCATTGCTGCTGCAGGATCTCCATCCATACTACCAAAATTACCTTGTCCCTTAACTAAGGGATATCTTAAGGAAAAGTTTTGTGCCATTCTAACCATGGCATCATAAACTGCGGTATCTCCATGAGGATGATATTTACCAAGTACATCTCCCACAATTCTAGCCGACTTTTTTGTCTGCTTATTATGTTGTAGACCCATCTCATGCATAGCCCAAAGTATTCTTCTATGGACTGGCTTTAAACCGTCTTCAGCAGAAGGCAATGCTCTAGAAACAATAACTGACATCGCATAATCGATGTATGCCTTTCTCATTTCACCAGAGATCTCTGCATTTACCAGTTCTTTAGCTTCAATATTACTGTTCAACTCTTCCTTTCTCTTGATATTATCTTCTTTCTGTTTTTGTAATTCCTCTTGAGTTTTTTCTTCACTATTCATTTTTTCTTTACCTTATTTTTTATTTCAAATTTACAGTTTTCACAAACAAAAGTATCTACACTTCCATCTTTCATCGTGACTTCTACCTTATCCTCACAGTTTGGACAATAGCTTTCTAAAACTTCTGAATCAAAACCCGTAAACTTGGTTTTTTTCTTATCACTTATTCCAGATTTTTTTAATGCGCTAGATTTTTTATTAATTCTTTCTTTGTCTATTATCCATTTTGGAAAAGTCATAGATTCAAATCCACACTTATTACATTTCATTCTAGGTATTAATCCAAGTAAATTTGTTAAACCAAATTTATACCCTACATCAACTGCTTGACATCTTGGACAGACATATACTTCTAATTTTTTACCTTGACAAGAACATTCTTCTCCGCAACATTTAAACTCGGGTTTATTTTTTGTTTTTTTATTCACCATTTAACAATTCTCCTTTACCCAATTTAAATATCTTTTACTTCCTTTTTTAATCTTTGTTGAAATAACCTCTGGAAGTTCATACGGGTGATTTTTTAATATTAATTTTTCAATATCTTTATATTTGTTTGATATTGTTTTTATAGAAACTCGATACTCCTGAGCTTTTTCCACTTTTCCTTTCCAACCATAATAACTCTCTGCTTCTGTTAATTGAACGCATGCACCTAATTTTTTTTCAATAATTTCTCTAGCTAGATTCTCTGCATCTTTCTTTTTTTCAAATGTTGTTGAAATAAATATAAATGCCATTTTTATAAATCCACCTCGGCATATTTAGCATTATCTTCAATAAACTTTCTTCTAGGACCAACTGCATCTCCCATTAAAATAGAAAATGTTTCATCCGCTTCAACGCCATCTTCAACAGAGACTTGCTTTAATATTCTTGTTTTTGGATTCATAGTAGTATCCCATAGTTGTTCGTCATTCATTTCTCCAAGACCTTTAAATCTAGATACCTCTGGTTTTCCTGAATTGTCTTTTAATGCTTTTTTTAACTCCTCATCTGAATATACATAAATATCTTTACTTCCTTTTCTTATTTTATATAATGGTGCAACCGCAACAAAGATATTTCCAGACTCAATTAATTGAGGTACATATCTATAGAAAAGTGTTAACAAAAGTGTTTTGATGTGCTGACCATCTACATCCGCATCAGTCATTATAATTACTTTATGATATCTTAACTTCTCAATATCAAAATTTTCTCCTACGCTTGTTCCAATAGCTGTTATCAAATTAGCAATTTCTTCTGAAGAAAGGGCTTTAACTGGACTAGATTTTTCTACATTCAATATCTTTCCCTTTAACGGTAAGATTGCTTGGAACTCTTTATCTCTTGCACCCTTTGCTGTACCGCCAGCAGATTGTCCTTCAACAATATACAATTCTGTTTTTTCTTTTTTATTCGAAGAGCAATCAGCAAGTTTTCCAGGTAATCCGGAACCTCCTAGTGCATTTTTTCTTCTAACTAAATCTTTCGCTCTTTTTGCAGCTTCTCTTGCCTTAAATGCTTGGGCAGCTTTTTGTGCAATCTTCGAGGCAATTGCAGGATTTTCTTCAAAAAATTCGCTCAAAGCAGCACTAACCATAGAATCCATAATACCCTTCACTTCTGAATTTCCAAGCTTTGTTTTTGTTTGTCCTTCAAATTGAGGTTCTTTTAATCTAAGGGAGATAATTGCAGTTAAACCTTCTCGAACGTCATCTCCATCAAGTTTAGCGTCTTTGATTATATTCTTTTTCTGAGCATAATCGTTGATAACTCTCGTCAAAGCAGTTTTAAAACCGGAAACATGTGTTCCTCCTTCAATAGTGTTAATAGTATTTACAAAGCCATGGATATTTTCATTATAAGAATCATTATATTGTATCGCAATTTCCGCTTCAACATCTTCTTGCTCTTTTTTGAAATAAACAGGTTTATGTAATGCTTCTCTAGTTCTATTAAGCCATTTTATAAAATCTACAACGCCTCCAGGATTATGAAAATCTTCTTTTTTACCTGTGGTCTCATCTGTAAACAGAATTTTAAGACCTGCATTTAAAAAACAAATTTCCCTGAATCTAGTTGATAGCGTACTAAAATCAAATTTTGTTGTAGAAAATATCGTTTCATCAGGTAAAAATGTAACCTTGGTTCCTGTAACACCCTTCTCACAATCTCCGATTGCCTTAACATCTTCATCTGGAACACCAATTTTATAACTTTGCATCCAAACTTTACCTTCTTTTTGGACTTCAACCTTCATCATTTTAGATAAAGCCGCTACAACCGAAATACCAACACCATGCAATCCTCCTGAAACCTGATATGCTTTTTTATCAAACTTTCCACCTGCATGAAGCTTTGTAACTATTATTTCCATTGCAGATTTCTTATAAATTGGATGCATATCAACAGGCATACCTCTTCCATTATCTTCTACCGAAACTGAACCATCTGCATGTAAAATTACCTTAATAGTGTTACAAACCCCGGCCAAACATTCATCAACCGAGTTATCTACAATCTCATAAACTAAATGATGGAGTCCATCTTTGCCTGTCCCTCCAATATACATTGCAGGTCTTCGCCTTACTCCTTCAAGTCCTTCAAGAATTTTGATGTCTTTTGCAGAATATTCATCACCCATATTTTGAAAAAGACCTGCTAGCTTTATAAATCTTTCTGGCACTTTTTAGACTTCTCCGCCCTTGTAATCTTAGACACCTAACTCCTTATATATAAAATTTAAAATTAGTCAAAACGATATAAAGAACACTAAAAGACATTGATAATCTAATTTCTCATTCTAAACAATTCAATATCCGATTTTCTATCGTCAACATAGGGGCAGAATAGATGTATGTCTGAAAAATTTACTCCTGCATCTTTTTTTATTTCATCTAGGTTAATTTTAGGTGCAACTCCTGTCTTTTTTTTATCCAAATATTCAATCACTAAATCCGCAGGGTAAACATCAAGAACTACGTTCCATCCTAGTTTTGAGCCTCCGTTAATAACACAATGAGGTAAACCCCTTTCTATACTTCT
>CAZKBE010000034.1:0-6451 GCA_964551115.1 Candidatus Woesearchaeota archaeon | reverse complement strand
CAAGAGAAAGATAGGCTATTTGATTTAATTAAGAGTATGCAAACCAAATATTTAATCAAAGGAGAAATGGAAACAAGAATATATAACAACATGATGAAGAGCTATTCAAGAAGATTAACAGAAGTTGAAGAAGAGTTAGTGTATTTAGAAGCTCAAGATTTCTTGAAAAAGAGAGGACAGCATTTATAATTTTAATTATCTACTAATCCTCTATTAATCGCATTCACATATGCAGATATTGCTGAAAGAATGATATCCTTATGGCCTCCACGAGCAACATACATTTTTCCATTTTTTTCTATAGTTACGCGGGTTTCACCTATAGCTCTTTCGCCTTCTCCAACTGCTGCAATTTTAAAGCCTACCAGTCTTATTTCTTTTCCAACATAATTTTTTATTGTTTGGTAAGCTGTACTTATTGGGCTCTCCCCGATACCTTCAATTCTCGTTTCTAATTCTTCCCAAGAAACGGGAAGAGTTATATTGGAATTAGAATTTTTTGAATACGAGATATTGTCTAGATTAATTTTTATTGTCGGTCTTCTAGGTTTCAAATTGTAATTGCTAGCTATATCTCTAACATTTCCATCAAATACCTGTTTATGAGCGTCTGCAATCTTTTTAATGTCCGCTCGAATTTTAAGAACAATTTCAGAATCAACATTATCAAAACCAAGTTCAGATAAGTAAGCAGATACTCCCGCCTTTCCAGAATGTTTCCCTACAACATATTTCTCTCCAACCCAATCAACATCTTCTGGTTTCATAATCTCATAACATTTAGCATTCTTTATAACTCCGTCCTGATGTATTCCGGCTTGATGTGAGAATGCATTTGCACCGACTAAAGGGCTATTGGCAGATGGCCAAGAGCCGGTAGCCATAGAAACAAGCCTACTCAGATAACCAATTTTTGTAGGGTTAAATTTAGTAGCTATGTCTTTCTTAGAGTAATAATCTTCTCTTAAAAGAATGTTCATTACTATCTGTTCTAAGGAGGCATTGCCCGCTCGTTCGCCAATACCATTAATTGTACATTCGACCTGTCTTGCCCCATTCATAAGTGCGGCTAAAGAATTTGCAGTAGCATTTCCTAGATCATTATGGCAATGCGCGGATACTATTGCACCATATTTTGAAACTTTTTCAACAACTTTTCTTATTGTTTGTCCAAATTCTTCAGGTACCGCATATCCTACTGTGTCGGGAATATTGATTGTCCTAGCGCCTGCCTTAGCTGTTGCTTCAGAGATTTCTAAAAGAAATTCAATTCCAGTACGAGAGGCATCTTCCGGAGAGAATTCCACATCTTTTGTATATTCCCTTGCAAGTTTTATTGCTCCAACAGCCATGTTTAATATCTCTGCAGAACTTTTTCTAAGTTTACCACTAGCATGGATCTCTGAACTTGCAATAAACGTATGTATTCTTCCTTTTCCACATTTTATCGCTTCTGAAAGTGCTTCTCCTGCGGCAATAATATTCTCTGGCTTAGTCATAGCAAGTGCTGCAATATTTGGGGATTTTTCTCCATAGCTTTCAATTAATTTTTCTGCTACATTCTTAACGGAATTAAAGTCTCCTGGGCTAGCTGCAGGAAAACCTGCTTCAATTGTATCTACTCCGGCATTTGCAAGCCCTTTAG
Organism: Candidatus Woesearchaeota archaeon; assembly: GCA_964551115.1. Classification (GTDB taxonomy): domain Archaea; phylum Nanobdellota; class Nanobdellia; order Pacearchaeales; family GW2011-AR1; genus CAKZRD01. Next base: position 4,806 of record CAZKBE010000034.1, on the reverse strand, counting down.
CGATCTCAATTTTCTCCCAATCAAACATCGTGTTTCCTGGAGCCTGCTCTCCATCTCTTAAAGTAGTATCAAAAATAGAAATATATTTTCTCTCATCAAGCAAGTTAGAATTAGAATAATCCATTGAAGTTCCTCAGAATTAAGAATTTTAGAGAAACCCAATTACAATAAGAGCAAAGCTAGTAAAACATTACTATTCTCTGTTTTTTGTATTTGGGTGAACATATTACTTTTAATGATATAATCTTTTTAAATGTTTGCAATATTGGGAAAAAATGCTACCCAAAACCTTAAAAATCTGAATTTATTCAATAATATGTAAGCAAGACAGCTAACTTCGGGAATAGGGTTAATAGCCCAGAGGTTGTTAAAATCAATCTTATTCTTGAGGAAGGTCCGCACATCTTTGCTTTTTAATGAAGCAAACCCCCAAAGGAACCCTCCTTGCAAAAGGACTGTCGCAAGGCAGAGCAACATAACAGAAATGACACAGCTCTCACTTAAGATGATGTTGGCTTTGAAAAGTAGTTGGCAGCAATGTCAAAAAACTCTCAGAGGAAGCAACGGATGTTGGTGAAGAGAAATGCTGAAACAGATGACTGGGTTGATGCAACTTCCAGATCTTGGGAAGGCTTAGTCGGATGTTAGCACAGACTGTTCGCAAAACGAAGTCTGACAGAAAGCGGCCTATCGTCTAGCTTATCGGAGAGCTTTGCTCTCCGTTTATAATTTTAATTAGAAACTATTTATCAAGAGATTAAATTAGTTATAGATAATCTTTTAAAGATCTGCTCAATCTAGTCTTATGTTAATTAGAAAAATAAGGGTGGACTATTTTAATTATAGTATCTTAATTGCAATTATACTTTCTAGTCTTACTTTGTTTATTTCTCTTTTAGTACCTAACAGCGATTTGAGACTAATTACCGTTTTTATTTATTATTTCTTTTTTAATATACTCACCTTATTGACCTTAGCATTCATAATAACCTTTACTCCAAAACTTACAAGTTATTTCAAGGAAGTATTGTTTTTGTATTTGACAAGTATTTATATTTTAGGTTATATTTTTTCTTCTATTAATTTTATTCTTACAGGCCAGACAATAAAAGCTCAGACAATATTATTTCTCCTTAAGATAAGTCCCCCCATAACTATTTTTTTAAGCACAATTGGTCTTTTATTAATCGTAGCCTTATTTGCCTTTATCGTTAGTAGGGTCTTTAGTTTCACTAACACTACTCATAAAAGTATAATGTTTAGTAAGACAATATGGATATTATCTGCTCTGCTATTACTGTTTTTTCTGGTTTTTATTTATCCGAAAATGAATGTGGAAAATAATTTAGTTAGATCTTATAATGAAGGAGATAAGATTCTTTTAAGTGTAGGTTCTTTAGGGGAATCGGAGATTTTGAATATTTCTGGAAATTATCTGGATTTCAATGTTATTTTAATACTGTTAGAATCTGTAAGTTCTGAAATGATTTCTTTTTATGGCTATGATCGAAATACAACGCCTTCATTTGAATCCCTAGCCAAAAAGAGTATTGTATTCAAAAATGCCTATACTACTGCAACACACTCAGATTATGCTCAGCCAGCTTTTTTATCTTCAAATTATCTCTTAGAGAATAATTATAGAAACTTCTTTGCTACCCAAAAAAATCAAAATGCTATCTGGCAGATATTGAGTAAGGCAGGCTATAATACTTATTATTTTTCCTCTCAAGATGATCGATGGGCCGGAATGAATCATTATTTTAATTATACCGCTCTAGATGTTTATAGATATTCTATGTCTGATAATTTAACTGACTATGGTATTGGCCTAGGTAGAAAAGATTATGATCATCATACCTTGGATGAGGCTTTAAATGCTCTAAACAAGACTTATCTTAACTGCAGTACTGCCTCTAATACAACTAATTGCTATTCAGATATTAATTCTCCTTACTTTTTATATTTAAATTTTCAGGCTACCCATGCTCCAATAAATTATCCAGAAGAATATAGATATTATACAGGGTCTTCCGATCAATTAAACAAACAGATAAACGAATATGACAATTCTTTAAGATATGTTGATCTTCAGATTGGAAGAGTTTTAGACTATCTGGACAAGAATAATCAGACAAATAGGACAATCGTTATTATTGCTTCGGATCATGGTCAGGATTTGTATAGTAGACATAATTCTTATGGTCATGGGTTAAGTATCTATGAAGATGAATTAAAAATTCCCCTTTCGATTTATATTCCAAATCAAAGGCCTTTAGAGATTGTAGATAGAATTAGTCACATAGATGTAATTCCTGAATTATTAAGTCTTTTGAATATCTCTTATCCTGATGGTCTTAGGGGCTCAACTATGAAGAAAAATAAAAGAATATTCTTTTATACACAGAATCATATGAATTTAGTTGGAATGATTGAAGGGGATATAAAGACTATTATTGATTTAAATAGGAATCTTGTCGAGGTCTATAATCTGTCTACAGATCCAGAAGAGCAACAAGATTTGTTTTCGGAGGGAGGTTATGATTCGCAAGTTTTAACCCTACTTTTGTGGCACAATTGTCAATTAAATTACTTTTCTGTAGAAGAAAAAGTACCTAAATTAGAAAAGTATTGTGAAGTCTTTAGAGATTAAAAAGAATACTTCAATCCCCTATGGGGCTGGGGAGAATCGAACTCCCTGCCTACCGGTCTTCAGCCGGACGCTCTCCCAATGAGCTACAGCCCCTTGAAATATCCAATAAATTCTAGCTTTTTAAGTCTTTATAATCTAACAAAAGAAAACAATAAGTTTTATAAACATAGAAAAGATCACTTTAATATGAAAAAGAGTGTAAAAAAAGAAGTGAAGAGTGAGCAGAATAAAAAATGCTATTGGTGCGCATCCTTTTATGACATAGTTTTAACAAAATTTGCTGTTTTTTTTGGAACATTATTTTTAGTCTCTTTAATTCCCCAGATATTTTCTGATTTAGAGGATTGGAAATGGGCATTTTTAGTAATGGCGCTATTACTTTCAATTAAACCCTTTAGGAGTTTTTTTAAGAAATGAAATCTAAGAGTGCTGCAATGGAGTTAAGTGTAAGTACAATTGTAGTAATTGTTTTAGCAGTAACTATGCTTATTATGGGTATGTTGCTTGTTAGATCGATTATGTGTGCAGGTATGGGCCTTACAAAAAATATCGAAGACAAGATGCAATCTGAATTATTAAATTTATTTGGTGATAGAGATTTTGGAGTTCGATGCATGGGTGCTTCTGGCCAGGATAGGCCGAACCTAGCGGATGGCATGACTCAAGAAATCTTTTGTGTTATCCGAGAAGATAGGGCAACGCCTTATACCTTAAACGTAAAAGAGATTAAACCGATAAGCGGAGAGAGCGAAGATTCCGTTTCTAGTTGGATTATTGATGATGATGGCTGGTCGGGAACAGTTGGTGTAGGTAATCAAATAGAAAGAGTGGCAATATTAGATGTACCTCGAGGAGTATCTAAAACTACCTTAAGGATAGTTGTAGAAGAGTACAGGGGCAATTCTTCTGCTATAACTAGAACTCATAGTCTTCTTGTAGATATTACTTCTTCCGGAGCAGTTACAAGGGCAATGTGTTAGATATCCAAATCTTTAAAATCTATACTTTTCTTAATCAGCTATGACATTAAACATTTACAATACATTAACTAGAAAGAAAGAAGAATTCAAACCGATTAAGAAAGGAGAAGTGGGGATGTACACTTGCGGACCAACCGTTTATTGGTTTGCACATGTTGGAAATTTAAGGGCATATATTTTCTCAGACATTCTAAGTAGAGTTTTAAGGTTCAATGGCTACAAAGTAAAAAAAGTAATTAATGTGACGGATGTAGGTCATCTAACTAGTGATTCTGACGAAGGCGATGACAAGTTAGAAAAAGCAGCAGCAAAAGAAGGTAAGACTGCAAAAGAGGTTTCACATTTTTATTTTAATGCTTTCTTAGAAGACTTTAAAAAATTAAATCTAGAAGAACCATCAAACTGGGCCTGGGCAACGGAACATATTAAAGAACAAATCGAGTTAATAGTTTTGCTTGAAAAAAAAGGTTACACTTATAAAACTAGCGACGGAATTTATTTCGATACCTCTAAATTTCCAGACTATGGAAAACTTTCAATAAAAAAAATTGAAGAGTTACAAGGCGGAAAAAGAATAAAGCTAGGTGACAAGAAAAATAAAACGGATTTTGCTTTGTGGAAGTTTTCAGAAAAGTCTGGAGAAAGACAACAAGAATTGGATTCACCTTGGGGATTGGGATTTCCAGGATGGCACATTGAATGTTCAGCAATGAGTGCGAAGTATTTAGGAAAACAATTTGACATTCATACAGGAGGTGAAGACCATATACCTATACACCACGAAAATGAAATTGCACAATCAGAATGTGGTTATGGCGTTCATCCGTCTGTAAATTATTGGGTACATAATGCTTTCTTAGTTTTATCAAGTGGAAAAATGAGTAAAAGCAAAGGAGACATAAAGACAATTTCTAAATTAGAAACAGAAGGTTTTGATCCCATGTCTTACAAATTTTTTACTTACTCTGCAATATACAGAAAACCCCTAACTTGGTCAATTGAAGGTTTGGAGAATGCTCAGCAAGGTTTAAAGAAATTAAAGCAAGCAGTTTCCAAAATTGAAGATGATAAAAAAACAAATGAAAAATATCTAGAAAAATTCACCGAAGCAATGAATGATGATTTGAACACACCTCAAGCACTTGCAGTTTTATGGGAATTAGTGAGGGATGA
>CAZKBE010000033.1:869-6808 GCA_964551115.1 Candidatus Woesearchaeota archaeon | reverse complement strand
CGTTTTGGAAATAATTTTGTCCCCACCCTATAACATTTGCTTTAAAAGTATAGCTCTTATAGGGGGGTAAAAATATTTCTTGGGAAACATCTACACTCCCTCCTTGACCTGTATTAATTAATGTGGCCGTTAGATTGAGATTAACAGGAGTACTTATAGAATTCTCGATTACAAAAGATGCCATTTCTGGACAGCTACTATACCTCCAACAAGTTACAGAAGCAAAATCTTTTAGAATTAGTGGTTCTCCATAAAAACTTCCGTCTGAATTATAGATTCCTAATTTCAATTCTTGAAATTTTTCCATTTCAGTATATGTGCAGTTCAAAGCAGAAATAGAACTTATTGAAATTAAGAAAGCAAGAGTAATAAGCAAATACTTCATGAGATTAATATTAATTAGAGTTATTTAAATCTGTCTTTAGTCTCTGTTTTCTCAATCCTTCACTTAAAAGATTATCGAGGTCCTTATCAGTAGTTTTAGAATATACCTTTTGCAAATTTTCACATTTTTCACTACAGTACCTTCCTCCAACATTATGATTTGGACAGGAACTAATTGGACCTAAACAAACTGCACAAAATTCTGCAAAGTCCAAAGTCTCCTTACTTTCATTCAGAGGTAGAATTATTTTCTCATAAATCTCTTTGTCTTTTTTATTCGAAAGAACAAAAATAAATTCATCTATTCCTTTGAAATTTAACATTAAAAAACGTCTCACATATCGAGCAGACTTTTCTATACTTAATCCATGAGCTCCCGTTGCTATTGCTGGAAAGGCAAGTGTTTTACAACCATTTTCCTTAGCAAGTTCGAAGGAATTTTCATAGCAAAACCATAAATCACTCATAGGATTTGCATAACTCCTTGGTGCTAAAGTATGGATAATAAATTTTACACCATTCTCACTCAATTTGTAAGGTTTGGTCTTAACAGCTTCTCCAATTGAAAGTTCTCTTCCAAGACTATCTATTATCTTTCTACATTCTTTTGCTAATTCTGGTCCTGCTGCTCGATGAATCGCACCAGAAACTCCAGAACCAGCATTCAAAGAAGAATGCGCAGAATTAACAATTGCATCGGCCCTTATTTGGGTTATATCACCAAGAACTAATTTTATTTTGACCATTTACAAGTTCCCCAATCGCTCCAATCGCTTTTTTTACATTTTTTACAATAATAAAAGCATTCGCGTTCAATAGGATTGTCATTTTTATCGCGGGCACTAATATGTTGATACCACTCATATAATGGGGACTTACACTTTTCACAGAATTTTCCTTTTGCTTTGGGTAAGGTATCTGGTATGTGTTCTAATGCCTCTTTTACAAAATCAAGTGCCATTATTTATCTTCTCCAAGAACTATTGAAATTTTAACCATGCTTTTATTCTACTTTTTCCTCTCTTCTTCTTAATTCTTCTCTTATAATCTTCAATAGTATTTTTAATCTACTTGTTCTTGTTTGTTTTAGATGAACTTTCTTTTTATTTATCCAGATTTTCTCTTCTTTTTCTGCCTTTTCGATATTCGCTAAATACTCTTTCTTATTCATTCTTCATCCTCCAAATCCTTCCTTTTACTAACACTAACTCTCCAATCTTCGCCTAATTCAACTTCTTTCATAACCTCTTTGTCTAATTCGCCTTTTCTTCCTTGAGAATTAAATTTCATGTAATTTAACATTGCAAATTCTTCCCAAAGTCCTTTCTTTTTAATCAATGCAATTAATTCTGTTTTGTCCTCTGGTAAAACAACTTTCTTCAAATCTTTCACACTAGCTTTCATATTAGAACCATAAACAACATCAAGACCTTTTTGTTTAGCGAAAGCGATCAATTCTTCTTTCAACTTGTCTTCTTCCCCTTGTAATTCGGCAAGCTTGGATTTAATATCTGAAAACTTATCAACCATCTTAACACCTTCGTCATCTTTGAATTGTTTTACTTCTTCTTTTACTTCTAACTCAACTTTATGTTTGAAAGAAGGACAAATACTTCTGAATCCACAATAATTACACAAGGCAGTCACATTAGTTGGAAACTCTTTTGCCTTTTCAATTTCTTTGATTAAGTCAACAACTTCTTGTTGTAACTTTTCTAATTGTTCAGGAGTTCTTTCAGAAACAACTTCTTTATTGAAAGCCAACATGTGCCAAACTAATTTAACCGATTTAGCATCTTTGAATTTGTCTTTGACCCAGAAAGAGTACATCGCTAATTGTCTATCAGAATCTGCTTCCTCTTGACCTTTCATTCTAGAATTGGTCTTATAGTCCATAACATAATAATTTCCTTCATTATCACAAGCAAACTTATCAATTCTAACATGCCATTGGCTTCCATCTGGCAAAGTCATCCTATCTTGTGTTTCTAAACCTAAAATTGTTAATTGTTCAAAGGGTTTGTAAGTGTCATAATAATCCGACAAGAACTTCTCACCCATTTTCTTATAATTATCTGCAGTTAAATGGTCTTTCACAACTTTTACATCTTCAGAATATTCTTTTTCCCACAGGTCTCTGTAAAACTTAATCAAACTCGCCTTAGCAACTCTCTGCTTAAATTTTTTCTTCTTATACAAATCTTCCAGCGACTGATGAACAATATCACCCATAAACGCCTCAATCGTGTTCTGTATCTCTGGCTTTTCTTTGTCTATGTACTGAAGTTTATACTTGTAAGGACACTGCTCGAATGTGGAAACTCTTGAATGAGAGTAAGTTGCCATGAATTTGTTAAATAATTCATTTATTTAAATCTGTCTTTTAGAGTTATAACTCTAAACTCTTCGCTTGTTTCTCAATATCTTCTTTTGTTAACTCTCCACTTAAGGGGAGATTGATTAAGTCCACAGTAAAACCTTCTTTTCTTAAATAATCTATGGAATACCTTTGACCAATTTCATCAGGATTAAACTCCTTTAAGTTTTTTACTTCAATTATTCTTATGGCGTCACCCTTTCTTGCTAAAAAATCTGGGAGAAAAGAACAGTAAGTTTTTAGAGGATTACCGATTATTTCTTTTAAGACAGTTATTAATCTTTCACAATCTTCTGTCCTTCCTTTTAATAATTTCTCTATCCCTCTAACATCTAAAATACTAACTAAAAATTCTTCTTTCTTGAATAATTTACTCTTAATTTTATTTAACTTTTTTATTAAACGGGATTTATTATAGTCTTCACTGTCTTCAAACACAAAAAATTTCATCACTTTCCACCCACGCATTTCTAATGCTCTTTTTACAATCTCTTCGGATACCTTCCCCTTTTTTTGGCATTTCTTCATAAGTTCTCCATACTGTTTTCTTCTTTCTTCTTGTTTTTCTTTAGGAAGTCGTATAAAAAAATCTCTCTTTGCTTTTTGAACGGCTTCTTTCCTATACTTTTGTTCTTCAACAGATAATCCATTGTTAGTCCATCGACTTAAAGTTTTTTCAGAAATGTGAAACTCTTTTTCATATTCTTTGCTTGTTGGAAGATAAGGTATTCCCAAATCTCTTCCCCCACTTTTCAAACCAATTTCAGAACAGAGAAAAGTTCTTTCTTCAGAAGAAAGAGAAGAATCGTTATACAGTTTATATCTTATCAAATCTTCTCTCACTCTTTTGATAAAATTAATCTTGTTATCATTCTGCATTTATGTTTTAAATTATCAAACTTATTAAATCTGTCTTTTATTTTCACTATTTCTAATTTTTCTAAATAAACAATTCTTTTGTTAGTTTTTGCTTAATGTGTTTAAAAGAAGGGGGAGAGAAATCTCTCCCTTTCGTGACATTAGAGAACCTTTAACAGTACTAGGTAATATTGGTCAGAGTGCTAACAAGTAATCTTTGACAATTTTCCAATCTTCTGGAGTTTTGCAAAGGATACGCAATAAATCGTCAAATTCGCAAGATTTCTTTGGAGTACCTATTTCTTTCTTTTTTTCTTCAAGCGTATAACCTCTTGATTTGCCGTGAGTTTCAAGGCAATATTTAACCGCCCAATTTTCGCCTAATTTTGCTTTTGAATAAAAAGTTTGCTCTACCTCGTCAATAAATACTTCTTTTTCATCATCAATAAGTTGTTGCAAGTCTGGAAATTTTCTTAAAAAGTCATAAACAGCCTTTCGTGAAACATTTAAGTTGTCTGCAATTGCTTTTTTTATGCCTCGACTGCCTTCTATTGCTTTTTTAAACGCATTTATTGTAATTTTTGCCATTGTATAGTCTAAAGTTTGTTTAGTTTGTATAGAATTAAATTAGTTTTTTTAATTATTTCTCTAGAATTCATGTTTTACTCCCTGAAAAAAATTTATCTTTTTTAGCAAGGAAGGCTTGAATAGACCCCCCAATTATTTCTTGAGATTTTAGTATTTTTTGTAAGTTTTGTTGAATATTTTCAATTTTAGTTTCTGTTTCAACAAGGTTTTTTCCCTGATTTAGCATATCAAATAGATTTTCAATTTTAAAAGGAACTTTTGTTTTATACTCTTTACGAAGACAATTCTCTTTTTGATACAGTTTAAAATGAGTAAGTAAACTATCAAGAGTAATACAATTAACACCCTCAAGACGCAAATCTAAAGTATCCTTATTAAACTCAACACAACTAACAATAATGTCTCCATCAGAAACTTCTATTGAAGTGTGTGTTCTTATAGTATGCTTGAAGAAAAGAGCTACAAAGGTTAAGGAAGCCATATTTAGAGGGTATTCGCTACCTACGTGTAAGGTAGCTTTTTTTGTTTGAGCACCCACTTCAAACCTATAGTCTATGAACTCATAATTATCAGAGAGGTTTATTCTTTCACCAGAGTAATTATCTAGTGGACATGTTAAATTTAGGTTATGAAAATTCCAACTGAAAATTTGCCCGTGGGTATCTTTCTCAACTAGATGGTACAATCCATGAATCCCCTCAACTCCTTCCATTTTGGGTAATATAGACTTGACAGTATTCACATTTATCTTCGTATAACGAGCAATAGATATGGGATTTAATCCTTCGAGATGTTCCTTTAAGCAATCCTTAATTTTCTTTATTTTTTCTGATGGGGATATGGTCAAAGTTGAAACTTCTAGTTTAGACATAATCTTTCCTCCTGCCAAGATTGTTGGTTATATTCTGATATGATTTCATTTAAAATTTTCTCGGTTTCTGGCATAAGGTCTAATTGTATTTGTTCAATCATTGCTTCCTTCCCTTGTTTTAATTAGTTGCCAGATTATGTTTTCGTAAGTATCATTCTTTTTCCCCAAACTATCTAAACAATCTTTAAGTTCATTACTTACTGCAATTTTTGGTTTTTGTGAGGATATCATAGATATTCCATCTATTTAATATATTTAAATTCTTTTTTTACATTATTCTTTTCTTCATCGACGATAAAATTCTTTTTTTTGGTCAGAAAGTAACTAGTAGATGTAATGTATATATTGTAATGTATATATTGAAGTATAGTATTTTAAGTTACGAACAATTTTCCAATAAATTTTTGACCTCAAAGAGATATTTTTCAAAGTTCGGGAGAAAGTTATTTCTTAAATATCCTTTTTAACACACCAGCAATCTTTTCGTCCATCTGTTTTATATTATCTGATTGTTCAAGCTGTTTTTCTTCAAGATTATTTATTCTGTTTAAGTGATTTTTCTCTCTCAATTTTAGTTGTTCAAGTTCTTCTACAACTTTTTGTAAGTTATTTTGATAATGTAACTTCTTAACCTTTTTACTATTTCCTGCAAGATAAGAAAAATAAGCTTCAAGTTCTCTACTAGTTATAGTATGTCCCAATCTTAAGTTAATATCATCTTTAGTCCAACCATAGTTACTAAAAAGGCTACAAGCCATACCAGAACGTAAATCTTTCCAGGAAGGTTCTTCACCATTAGGTTCACAAACAATTTTACTTTTTTTAACTGCTGACTTAAAAAACTTTAAAGCTTGTCTGTAT
>CAZKBE010000033.1:0-859 GCA_964551115.1 Candidatus Woesearchaeota archaeon | reverse complement strand
GTCTGTATTGGAACTTAAAAACATTCTCATTTGGTGATAGTCCACTCAATACAATGTCTAGATATTGTACTGTCTCCGGAAATAATGTGATTTCGCTTCTTTGTTGACGACTTCTTTTTAGTTTAGACTGTTCTAACCAAACCTTATATTCAAATTCGTTTGTTTCTTTGTTTAATTGTTTTTGAAAATTAGAAACTTTTAATTGTAGTAATGTGTTAATATTTTCTCCTATATCCCAAGATAGCCATAATAATGCTAAATGAACCGGATTTGAAACAACAGACACAAGTTTTTTGAAACTTGGTTCATTTACAAAAATAACTGGTTTACTCCTTCTATCAGTAAAGAATTTTAAGGCTTCTCCTACCTCTTTTGATTTTCCTGCAAGTTCGAACGGCAATGAACGAAAGACTTTATTATAATATCCTCTTCGATCTTCAAATCTTTTTCCATGTTGATTAAGAATTTTTCCGTCTTCAAGGTCCTTATAAACTTGTTCAATTTCCTTAAGTGTTAGTTTGTTCCAAGGTTTATTTTTGAACCAAGAGTTAACATTTTGAAGTTTGTTAATATACCCACATAGAGTCTTATAAGATGACTCATCGATGGATGAATTGTCATTTATTCGCTTAAGTTTTTCTTCTTCTATATCAAAAAATTTCTTAAATAACTTTCTATTTTCCTCATTTATCAATTTATTATTTAGAAGTTGCTTCTTGGTTTGTTCGTATCTTTCTTTAAATGCCATACAATACCTATGCTCTTATTCTTTTTAAAACCACCGAATAGGTACTAAACAGGACTACGCCCCAACCGGGAATTGAACCCGGGTCTCGGCCGCGACAGGGCCGTGTACTAA
>CAZKBE010000032.1:0-6905 GCA_964551115.1 Candidatus Woesearchaeota archaeon | reverse complement strand
TGTTAGAATGCTACTTTTGGGGTTGTTTTAGATAGAGGATACACTCTTCTAAGAGGTTATCCAAATCTTTATTTTTCTTCCAACTTTTAACAATAAATTCTCTTAGTTTGTTATGAATTTCATAACCCCTATCTTTTCTAAACCAAAGATCTAAGAAATCCAAATTTAATAAAACAGTTAATGCTTCTTTCAAATCATGGGTTTTTTCACCGATCTTTTTCTCAACTTCTTCCCAATAAAATTCATGGAAATAAAGATGCATAATTTCGTGTGCTGTTGTGACCATAGCGCCCTGAAGACTAGTATATAGGGAAACCATAAAAGAAGGCTCGTTTGGGTCATACGGACAAATGTCTAATGTAGTAATATATCCTGTAATATCCTTTTTATAAGAATTTTTCATAAGAGTATCCATTCGATTAAAGAATTCGGGTTCTATTTTGTCCCATAAGTCTTGTATTGTGTTTCTGAATGTTTCTAAATAATCTGATTTGTATAGTTTGTTTAGAAAAGATTTTAGCTTTGGTTTAGATTCTTGAAAACTTTTATTCTTACAAATTTTAATTAATTCGGGATTTATATTGAAATTGCCAAATTGGGGAGGATTATTTACTTTATTCCAAATATTTCTCATATCTTTTTCTAAATTTATCTTAAAAGTGACTTTAGGCATTAGATTTATAGATGTTTGATGTTTTTATTCTTTTGGCTAATGAGTCTAGATATTATCTAAAAGGCAGTGAACAAAGACCGCCTACGAAATAACCTGCTACATTAATTAGACCTGAATAGATTGGCAAGCCAAGTGACATACCTTCATCTAACACATCCGCCCTGTAATTTTCAGGATCTGATGCTGCTTTAAAATAAAAACTTATTCCATGAATGGGTATTAAGCTCATGGAGACTATATCAGCAACAGTTGCATCTTCACCGCCAGGTATAAAAAAAGGTTCATTTGTAACACCTTGATAAAAACCAGCAGCAAATAAACCAAAGCTAGATAAGGAACTAGCTTTTCTCCAAAATCTTTTTACTTTCTCTTCAGAAGTAAGGGGACTGGATTGTTTAGATGCCTCTAATTTAGCTTCTAAAGTATTATTGCTTAGAACACTAGGTTGTTGTTCTAATCTTGTTTCTTGATTTTGTGTTTGCATGTTATTTTTTCCATTACAATCTTTTGATTGTATAATTATTATAGATTCAAGAGGTATTTAGATATAACCCCCCTTAAGCGGGGGTGTAGAATAGTACAAAAAATTATTGGGTGAATATCCTTAAATATGAACATTGGAGTATAACAATCCTTATAATGGCAAATTAGTAATTTCCTTTATGAAAATCGGAATTGCTGCAGATAAACGGGATGAAAATTTTTTTAACAGCTTTGAAATTTTACCTACAGAGGTTATACTATACGACACTTTTTTGCCGCCCCAAGTTACAAGAAGTCTAGAACTTGTTGGAGATCAAATGCCTCACATGAAGGATAAAGTTCTAATTGCTAATCAATCAGAGCAGGGCCATGGCAATGATTATGGTTTGGTGTTTAGGTATGGAATTTTTGATGAAGTTGAATTAATGGATGGGAGAGATGGAACAACATTTGCTAAAAATAATTTAGTAGCAAGAATTTCTATGGGCATGCCGGCTGAAACTATCCATATTGGAAATAGAGAAGTTAAATGTAAAGACCCTAGCAATTTATCCAGACTTCATCTTAATGTTTTTGGGGCTAGAAATTACTTACTGGATAAATCAGAAGGGAAAATTTCAGAGAGCTTTAAATATGGGATAGAAAAGATCCACTTTTCGCTTAGGTGGCTAGACGGGAAATTTGATAATAGTTGGAATGATCTTCCAGAATGGATTGCACAAAAAGATTCTCGATACCTCTCTAAACCCCAGTTTAATCCAATGAGAACAACATATTATGAATCGACTACTAGGCAAGATCAAGCAAATGGTAATATTTCTAGAGGTAACTTGACATTAAAAGAGATACAAGATAGAATTGGTATAGATAGGGAGGCTATTCTCCCAGCAGAGTTAACTTCTACTGAGTTTTGTAATATGTTTCCAGCTGGTTGCGCAATTGAAGATATTTATCGTGCATCAGGACTGAGGATTTTGGATGAAAGAAAAGACTACCCCACTATTGGTTATGCTCCTGCCTTAAAAATTCTTTCAAGATTTGGCAAGGTCTCTGAAAAAGAAAGTCTATCTATACCTGAAATGAACATGGATGAAGGTGTTGAATATATCTTTGGAAAAATTCTACCTGCAATGAAAAAATTTGTGAAAAGTTAGTTTTTTAGAGAATCTTAGGGTCTTATTCTGGAATTTTTTGTTTTATTCTAGCCAATACTAAATTAGAACCGTGGCTATTGCTTTCCATAACGGAAGGTAAAGAAATATCTGTAACTAAGCCTTCGCTGCGGTATAAAAGAGCTGCCGGATTTCCATCTCGCATCCCCATATCACCTTTACCCCTAAAGTATATAATAAATCCTCTAACTTAAAGAAAAAGGACATTAATCCTAGCCAAACTCTCTTTGCGTATCTATTTGAGAAATCTAGTTTAAGTTTCTTCTAAGAGAATTTTGTATCTGCACGAAAGATTTATAAATCTCTTCCTCGGAATAACCTTATGGCTGTTAAAATAACAAGAGCGCCGAGTGTTATGAATAAAGAAGAGATTGGTAAGCATTTGAATACCCTGTCAGGTACTAAGGGTAAGATTTCTTATTTAAAAGAAGTTCTTGATAAACATCCAAATATGGTTTCAGATGAAACTAGAAAAAACTTAAGAAGGGTTCTTTCAGAGGCCTATGCAGAGGGACATGAGCGAGTCAACTCAGGAGTGATATTGATGGAGAATGGTGGAGAAGATTATAAGAGAGGAGTTGAGATTCTTAAAAAGTTAAGCGATAACAAAGATGCTGCGGAGGCTTTGGTTGCACACAATGAATTTAAAGCTGCTGCGGATATCTATGCTAGTATTGGATATAAATCTTATCGAATTGGGACAGATAGTAAGTATTTTGGAAAAGAAAGAGATTGTTTATTAAAAGCGGCAGATTTGTATTTGAAAGTGGGTGGCGAGGATTATCTAGATTTAGCCGCAAGTGCTATTATTGAGGCTAGTGAAGGATCTATTTATGGAGATGCTAACGCTAGTATAAAAAGTGGTGAATTACTAGAGAGGGCGGCAATGAATACAAAACAGAGATGGTCTCAATTAAAATTCTTGAGAGAGTCAAGGGAGAGATTTGAGAAAGCAGGCAAGGGAGTCAAGGCTGCACGAATTGGCGGAAGGATAGCTTCCTTAGAAGAAAAGATTCAACAGGAGCAATCACGTCATGCTATTCTTGCAATTGGTTGTCTTGGGGGAAGTGCTTTTTTTCTTTCAACAAAAATTACTGCTAATGTTATTGGAGCGTCTGTTGGAACATCCTCGATTATTGGAGCGTTATTACTAATTATCGGTTTTGTTAGCGGTTACTTCTGGGCTAGATCCAAAATCAAAAGTAAGCCCTCAAAAATTGTTGTTAGAAAGCCTACAAAAAATAAAAAATAAAAAAGTTATTGTCAAGACTTATACCATTTTCCTAATGCATACCCGATACCACAAACTGCCAGGCTATATATTGGAGTCCTAGCAATTTTTGAAGGTATGCTAGGGGCATACTTTCTTGGACTGTTAAAACTATCTATTAAAGACATAGCAATAGGTGCGCTTGCAGATATTAATGCCCAGGCATCGGCATTGGTAATTTCCGTACCGGCTTTTGGAAAGAATTCTTCCCCAACAAAACCTTGGTAAAAACCAGAACCTAGTAAACCTGCCGTATATGCAAGAGCGCCTAAAAAATAACGACCAGATCCAGAACTATTAGTATCTTCTACTTTTTGCTCTAATTCCTTATTTTCTATGCTTTCGCATTTTTCTTCCAAAGTTTCAGTTTGGATTACTTGGTTGTTTTCTTGATTTTGTGTTTCCATTTTGTTTTTTACCACCTTTCAGTTGTATAATTATTATAGATTTAGAGGGTATTTAGATATAACCCCCCTTAATCGGGGGTGTAAAATTATAGGTTTAATCACTGGTAGAATTATTAGTTAATAGATAGACTTATCCAAGTAATATGCAAAAATTAAACTTAGTTTTTGAATTTATCCTTAATAATGGTTAAAGGGTTAACTAAAGAATATCCTAAAACCTTCTTTTTTGGACAATTAGATAAACAATTTAAACAATTAATACATTGTAAACTGTGAACATACTCTTTTTTAGAGATATTTATGTTCATAGGACAGCTTTGATCACATAACTTGCAGTTAATGCATGATTTTTTATTTCTTCTTATTCTAAATATTCTAAAAAAACTGAATAGACCATACCTTGCTCCTTCCATACAAAAATAATTACAAAAGAATCTTTCTGTAAAAATAGAGACTATAATAAAAGATATTAGAAAGACATAAGCAAATATAGCTAATTTATCTCCCCTTAACAAATCAATAAATGAAATTCTAGCATCAAACACAAAAGAAGATATTAAGCCTGCAAGTATTAAAAAAAATAACAGATATCTTGTTAAAATAAAATATTTGTGAGCTTTCTTAGGTATATTTATTTGAGGTAATTTAATTAGTCTTCCTAGTTTATTAATCATTTCTTGCATAGCTCCAAAAGGACATAACCATCCGCAGAAAAAAACGCCTCCTAAAAGAGTAGTTAATAGTATTAATAATAGGAAGTATTTAAGAGAGATAAAAAAGGTAAATGTTACTAATACTAAATAGATTATTTGAGAGATATACCTTGTATCTTGGATATTCATTCTACACTCCTATCGCACATACCGTCTTTATTAATATCCGACCAAAGAGAACAAGAAGGTGCTGTACAAGCTCTCTGCCTTGGACATGTACCAATAAACCTTTCTATTAAAGATTTATCTTGTAGGTTAGGTTCACTATAACTAGCGTCGATTAAACTTGCTGGTTTTTCTTTTATAATTGTAATTAAAATAAAACTGAGTATTAACAGAAAGAATAGAGTAATTTTTAAAATAGTCACCTTTTTCTTTTCCATAATCTCTAAACAGCTTTTATCTTTAAATATGTTTAGGAATTGAATTATTCGGAAAATATCTTAAAACAGATTTAGGTATCAATATTAAGAAAAAATAGTATTTCTTAACAGGTTTAAATAGACATTTCTACTCCAGAATGTAAATCTTTTTGGTTATTTCTAAAAACTTTTTTTATTAAGTTTATCAATTAGTTTATTGATATTCATGCATGGAGAGAGCTTATAAAATTTGTCGATAGGAAATGTCACAAAAGCGTGACTGAAAGGGTTTTATCTTTTTGGATGGTCGGCTCTGGAAGAGCGATTCGTTTTCATATTTCTGTAGAATATAAAGATTTAAAAATAAAGATAACCCCTAATAAAATGAGTTTAGTTGACGCTATTGGATATACTATGGATCATTTTTTGTTTAGATATAACTCTGCTAGATATTATGCCTTAAAAAATGAAAATTCCAATATGGCTGAAATTCATCTTAGAAAAGCGATTGAATGGGGGTAAAGATTTTGTTGCTACCCGTGGATATGTTTCGGCAGAAGAAAGACAGGTATTTAGAAATATGGAGACTGAATTAGCTCATTCTGTAGCATAACGTAACATTCGATAACTTTAAAAGTAGTTAGATATAAATAAACTAAAGGGTGTTCGTAAAGAATAACGTTAGAATTCTAAAAATGACAATGACAGAACAAAATCCAAAAACTTCAAGACTTGAAACTGCCTTATCCATTGGAGCAGGTTTAATCGGAGTGGGATTAGTAAAATTATGTTTGTATGAACCTCCTATAACTCCCTATGTTTCTGCTTGTGCAATTGTGGGTGTTGCGACTATTAGTGCTTATTCCAGAAGTCCTAAAAAATTCGCAAGGAATGCGTTAGCTACAGCTTTAGTTGGTTCTGCGATTCTATATGGCGGATCCAAATTAGTAAAAAGACCTTATTCTCCAAGCGGAATAGAGACTCAAGTAGAAACTGCAGATTATTCTCAATAACCCCTGTTTCTTTTCTGCCCAAAAACGTAACATTCAATAACTTTAAAAATAACCATTTCCCTAAATAATAAAGGGTGTTCGTAAAGAATAACGTTAGAATTCTAAAATGATAACAATGACACGAGCAATAATTTACAAACCAAGAGAAAGTTTTGGAAAAAATCTCGCGGTAGCATTTAGAGACTATTTTGCCGGGGATAAAGAGAGTAATTGGTATGAGCTTTCTTTACGTTCCTTATTTTTACCAGAAATTGCAGTGCTAGGTAGATTTACTTGGGGCAAGAATGAAGGTTATTCATTAGATACTAATTTTTTTAGATATTCAAGAAACCCTGCAGATCTGCAATGTGTTCAAAGCCTCATAGAGCAAGGAGATTGTGAGGTTATTAAAGAATTTGAAATGCCTGACTACCTGGCTGCTCAAACCCTTGAAGCATTTTCTCGGTATGCTGAAAAAATAAAAGTTAGAGATGAAGCAATAAAATCCGAGCAAAATGCTAGAGAAGAAATACGAAGTAAATCCCAAGCGATAACCAATGCTTGCTTCGCTAGAATAGATTTAGACAGAAAATCGTGTTTCCCTTATGCCCAGTAACGTAACAGTTTATAAATTTCTAGGAGATGTAACCGATAATTATTACACCCCTCCTCAAGGGTTGTAATAATTATATACCCATTTACACTATCTAAATTGTGCAAAGGCACAAGGAACAAAACAAAATGAAACTAGAAAAGATATTAATTGCGGATGATAAGCAAGAAAACAGAGCAGCAGCGCTAAGAGCAATTCCAAACGCACAAATTGTTTCTTC
>CAZKBE010000031.1:0-6948 GCA_964551115.1 Candidatus Woesearchaeota archaeon | reverse complement strand
TAACCGAAGTTGAAGAAGAGTTAGTATATTTAGAAGCTCAGGATTTCTTGAAAAAGAGAGGACAGCATTTATAATTTTAATTACAAGTCCCTTTTCAATAAAGTTCTTCTAGAATTATCTTTAGCTCTTTTTTCAGCTTTTTTTAACAAGATTCCTAATTCGTTTTCTAATTCTGTGTAGAATTCTTCGGATACTTGGAGTTCTGTAAACTCCTTAAGCTTTGTTTTGTTTATCAGACTCATTTTGTTTTTTTGTTTCCTCTGGTTTCATAAACGGAAACATGATAACATCCCTTATAGAGGTAGAATCGGTTAAGAGCATAATTATTCTCTCGATACCTAAACCAACACCACATGCAGGTGGCAAGCCATATTTTAATGCAGTTACAAAATCTCCATCCGTTGGCATTGCTTCTTTATTTCCTATCTTTCTTTCTTGTTCTTGTTCTAAGAAATGTTCTTCTTGAACGCTTGGATCACTTAATTCAGAATAAGCCCTTCCAATTTCTAAACCACCTAAAATTGGTTGAAAAATCTCAGCTTTTGTTGGATCATTTTTACAAGGTTTTGCAAGAGGAGCCAAACCCAATGGATAATCCATTAAAAGTGTTGGCTGAATTATCCTATCTCTAAATGTTTTCATTAATTCGTCAGGCAAATTAGTAAGTGTTACATTTTCAACAACACCATGTTTTTTCGCGATCTCTTTAGCTTCTTGATTTGTTTTTATCTTTGAAACATCTACGCCAATATATTTCATAATTGCTTGATCCATAGATAATCTTTCCCACTTAGATAAATCAATTAAGTTACCTTGATATTCAAAAGAAGGTGTACCTTTGATGGAGATACAAATTCTTTTCATTAACTCTTCAAATAAGTCCATGCCATCATTATAGTCTGCATTTTCTTGATACCATTCAATGGTCATATGTTCTGGATTGTGGCTCCTATCTACACCCTCATTTCTAAATTTCTTGGTTATTTCATAAACGCTTCCTAACCCTCCGATCATAGCTTTTTTTAGATAAAGCTCTGGAGCAATACTTAGAAAGACATCTGAATTAAATGCATCGCAATGTGTTTTAAACGGCTTTGCAGCTGCTCCGCCGTAAATTGCTTGAAGTAAAGGCGTTTCTACTTCTAAGAAATTCTTTTCCTTCATAAACGATCTGATAATTTCCAAAATCTTTGCTCTAATCTGAAATACTTCTCGTGATTTTTGATTTAAGATTAAATCAATATATCTTTTCCTATATCTTTCTTCAACATCTTTTAATCCATAAAACTCGTCAGGTAAGGGAAGAACAGATTTAGTAAGAATCTTTATTTTTTCAACCGAAATAGATAGCTCTCCTCTTTTAGTCTTAAATATTTCTCCTTCAATACCTAATATATCTCCAAGATCTACAAAATTCTTTAGAATATCAAAAGATTCTTTAGGAGTTTTCTGTTCTTGAAAAACAATTTGCATATAACCTGTATAATCCTGAATCTTTCCAAAGGCTAATTTCCCCATATCTCTTAAAGAAACTAATCTCCCAGAGATAATAGTTTTTTTGCCGGAGAATACTTCCTCTTTTAATTCCTTAAAATCTGTTTGTATCTCCGCACAAGTACTTTTTCTATCAAAGCGGTATTCATAAGGTCTAAGGCCTGCTTTTCGCATCTCTTCAATCTTTCTAAATCTCTCTTTTATTATTTCGTCTTCTCTTCCCATTTTAAAACCTCAGCACCTTAAATTCTTTTAAATCTCCTGACCATTTCCTTTCTTCAACCTTGATATTTCTTATTTGTGAGTAAGCGGGACCTTTTCTCAAAATATCTACAAGCTGGACAATATTTTCTCTCTCTCCCTCTGCAATTACCTCTATTTCGCCACTTTCTAAGTCTCTAATAAAACCCTTTAGATTTAATTTATCTGCATTTTCTTTTGTAAAATTTTTAAAAAAAAGACCCTGTACTGTTCCGGAAATTACAATCTTTGATGCTGATTTAACCATAACTGATTTTGACTAAATAGGTTTTTAAGTCTTTGTTTGGTCTAGGAGATATATCTATTTATATAAAATTTAATCCGAAAACCATCTAGATAGTTATTTGCTACCTGGCTTACATAGCTTACAAGATCTATATTTCATTTTTTTGAAAAATGAACCCGTATGCGCATTTACCCTATATTGATTTTTAATAGACTTTGAAAGCCTACAAGAAGACTTATGATAAATTCGAGTCAGTTTTGAACCTGTAAAATCATATCTGATCGAAGGAGCTCTTTTTATTGAACTTTCTTTAACAGAACTAGCCATATAAACCGTTCTTGGCTCTTGGTAGACTGGAACTTCTTTTATAACTGGAACTTCTTTTATAACCTGTTTCTCTACTTCAACAGTTTTAATAACCTCTCGGTCTACTGGTCGATCTATTGTTTGAATATTTGTTTCAATTATCCTTTGTTTCACTTGTACTTCCTTTTTAGGTTCCATCAAAAAGTAGACAGCTATTCCAAAAATTACAATTAAAACAAAAGCTAAAATCCAAGAAGGAGTTGATTCAAGTTCGAGGACAGTCATTGTTCCAAACTGTATAATTACTAAAATAAATCCTAAAATGAATGCAAAGCCCATATGTTTAAACTCCCAATTCTTCTTTTCGGATATTTCCGGTTCTAAAAATTGTACATTCTTTCCAGAAGGATATGGTTTCGCACCTTGCCCATTAGATAAGCTAGGCTGAACCAGTTTATTTTGACTGGTAGGATTATTAGAAGTGTAATTTGTTCTATTAACTTCAGATTGACGATTATCACCCATCTTTTTTTATATATTGCAACCTATTTAAATCTTCTTAGTTATCTCTTGTGAACCTCTTGCGGGTTCAACCATTAGATAGATAATTAATGCAAAAATCAAGAATAGAGAAATACCTAGTATCAATGAGCTTGTTTTTCCTAAATTTAAAAAAAGCATAAGAAGGATTTGCAAACAAATAAAGCCTGTTGCGATTAATATAGCATTACCTGCATCTCTCAAATTCCAATCCAGATTACTTATATTGAATTTTGTTGGTTCTTTTTGTGAAGCCTTATTTAAATTATTTGGCTTGTACATTACAGGCTGAGTAGAATAACGATTAATAATTGGCATGTTAGGTCCATTTCTAATTGGTGGTGTATTTATTCTCCCCTTTATAGGGATTTTTTTAATAGGGATCTTATTTTCCATTAATATCTATGATGAATACATTATTTAAATGTTTTAGTTAACTGTGTGCAAACCAAAACTCAAGATAAGATTTATTCTTTTTATGTAATTTAACAAAACCAAATAACTCAAATTTAATCTCTTGCCCCTCTTTTAATTTATTCAGGGCAGGCTCACCTATACCTTCAATGTACCTTCCACTTTCCAACCTAATTCTCAGAGGAACATTTCTTTGATTAATGGGCAACCAAGGGATCATAGGAATATCCTGTCCTTTTTTAAAATCCTGAGACTTAAATGAAAAGTATTTTGGAGTTGTAATATGGATTTGAGAAACCTTAAATGTTAATAAATGGATCAAACGATAAATTCCTGCAACAAGTTTATGATAATCTGATGAAGGAATATAAAATTCCTGACCTGTTAAGTACTTTCTATTATATCTGCGTTTATTTGCAATTATTTTTAGTTCAGATTCAGGTGCACCATTTATCTTTATTTTTATTGGTTTTTCTACGAAAAAATAAACAGGCACATTCTCTAACTCCTTTCTATTTAGAGAATATAATACTTCTATAGGTACAAGAGCGTTAGATTTGTTTAGACCCATTTTAAGAATAAATTTTCTTATAGTCTCCGGCCTTATACCCCTATCTTTTAAACTTTGTAGACTCCATAGTCTGGAATCGTTCCACCCAGAATACTGCCCAGATCTTACCTCGCTAGCACCCTTGCTTTTGCTAATCTTTATACCTTCAATTTCTAAAAGCCCATGGTAGATACTAATCGGATTTTTCCAGCCAAATATTTTCCTAATAAAATCTTGTACCCTTGTAGATATTTGATGTTCTATCCCTCTGAGAACATGGGTTGTTCCAATTAAAGAATCATCTATTGCCCAAGAGAACTCCATAGAAGGATAAACGCTAAACCTATTTTTTGTTCTTGGATGTGGCCGATAAGAGATCTTGAACATTACCCTATCTCTAAAAGCAGGGTCTGGATCTTGCATAGAGGTTTTTAGCCTTACTACATACCTTCCTTCGGGGGTATTTTTGTTGAACATTTCTTTCCATCTTAAATAATTAACTCTGCTTGGAAGATGCCTGCAAGAACATTCAACTCCCTTTTCCTTTATCCTTTGGAACTCTTCCTGAGAACAACTGCAAACATACATATAACCTTTTTTTATAAGTTCATCTGCATATGAGTAATAAGTGGTCAGTCTATCAGACTTGTATAGAATCTTGTTAGGTTTTACCTTCATCCAATGTATTCCTTCCTTAATTAAACTGTATGCCCTTGGTTCAATCGGCTTTAATTCGTTACCAATGGTATCATCATAGAATAAAAACAATTTTCCGCTATACTTTTTCACATACTCACTATTTAGAACTACGGCGCGTGCATTACCTATATGTAATGGACCTGATGGAAAAGGAGCTACTCGCATTATAACCTCTCCTTTTTTTGCTTCTGGCAACTCTGGTAATTCCTCTTCTCCCCGAGTTTTTCTATAGTGAATTATTTTTTTTAGTCTTTCGAATTCTAATTCCCTTATATTTGGATTCATTGAATCAACAACCTTAATTGCCTCCAATATCCTAGGTTTGATTTTCTCAAGATTCTCTTTATCTAAACCTTCAGAAAATAGAGCATTGAGAATATTTATTGGATCTGCTTTCCCCCCATAGTGAATTGCATTTGCTAAAGTATAAGCTAAGATTACCTCTTCTTTAATCTCTTTCATAAACAATCTATCTCATCCGAGTTTATAATTTTAACTATTTAAACAGAAAGATTATTTATGACAGAACCAGAGAGTCTTAAGATTTAACTTAGTATATCCGATGCCATCTAAAAAGTATATCTGCTCATCTTTTAACTTTTCTTTAGTGTAGACGTTTATCTCTGAAGAATCATTCATCAGCAAAGAATATACTTGACTGAATTCCTTTGTCTTTTCAGTTGAAAACGATAATTCTTGTGCTAATGGTTTAATTATTTCTCTATTTATATCGTCTAAGACTTTAAAAAAATCTTCTTGGCTAATAACCTTATCAACTGCGCTTAAACCTCTTTGTTCTACCATTTTAGCAAAAGCCTCTGGTTGATAACCTCTTTTTTTAAAAGTTCTTGCTAGAGGCAAACGAATATCGTCCCAACCGGAAAATTCTCCTTTTTGAATTCTTTCTGTTATCTTGGTCTTTGAAATTTCCAAATCTGTAAATTTGTATCTTCCTAAAAAATAAGTCTTCGGAATAGAAACACCTAATGCTTTAAAAATCATTTCTTGCCTAAGTGCATTGTCTTGATGTTCTTTTGCTCTAATAATGTGTGTACACTTTTGCTCCATGTCATCAAAAGTCACACAAAGATTCATTAGGGGCCAAACACGGTATTTATTTCCAACATGAGGGTGTTTAGTTAAATTTATTCTAGCTAAAGGGAAATCTAGAAGAGCGGGATTCTTTTGTTCTATCTCTGTTTTAAATCTTAAAACAGCCTCCCCTTCTTTAAAACCATCTTTGCTTAACATCTTCTTCCACCCAGCTTTATTTTTTTCTATAGAATTCTCTCTACAACTGCAAGGTTTTCTTATATTTGGAACATCAGATTCCGCCTCTTCTTTTTTACATGTACAAACAAATGCAAATCCCTTGTTAATTAAATTTTCGGCAAAATCATAATACCTTGGCATCCTATCTGACTGAGCATAGTGTTCTGTTACATTTCCAAAGATCCATCCAGCTTCCATGGGAAATGATTCATAGCATTCTGAAACAGTTTTCTCCGGATTTGTATCTTCAATTCTGAGAAATAATTTACCCCCATATTTTTTAACATATAAACTCGAAGGCATTCCAGTTAGAATATGTCCAATGTGAAATGCTGATGCACTAGAAGAAGGCGAAAAACGAGTTATTATTCCAGTTTCTGGAACACCCTCTAATTCTGGCAGACCGTCTCTTTCTTTCCGTTTAGAAATTAATTCTTCAAGTTTCTTTAACTCCTCTTTTTGTTTTTCTAAACCCATTAAGTTTACCCTACTAACCACGAGATTAATATTAACCATTACCTCTTTTACATTATCTTTTTCCAAACCCTCGTGAAATAAAGGACTAAGAACCGAACTACTTGTACATTTGCCTCCATGTTCAACAGCATTCTTTAAAGCATAAGCTAAGATCTTTTGTTCAAGATTCTCTATGTTTACCATAAAGACTCTTTATTAAAGGGATTTATAATTTTAACGGAAGGTTTTTTAATATAGTATTTGAAGAGATTTAATGAATAAATTATCTCAAAAGCAAGTGTGGAATGAGATTGCTGCAGATTGGAAAAAGTTTAGAGAGGAGCCTAGAAAAGAAGTGAAAGAATTTATTGAACTCTGTAAAGGTAAGATTATAGATATTGGTTGCGGAAGTGGAAGACATTTTGTGAAAAAAAAGGACTTGAAATTTTATGGGGTTGACTTCTCAGAAAAGATGATAGAATTAGCTAGAAAGAACTCGATAGAAAAGAATCTGAATGTGGAACTAAGCCTAATAGAAACAGAAGAAATTCCTTATGAAGATAACTTCTTTGATAATGCTATTTGTATCGCTGTTTTACACTGTATCGAAACTAAAAAGAAAAGATTGAATTTCTTAAAAGAAATTAGGAGAATTATGAAAACAAAAGGACGACTAATGATTCAAAAAAAAAAAAAAAACCATAAAAGAATAGAGAATAAAGGAAAAGAA
>CAZKBE010000030.1:0-7002 GCA_964551115.1 Candidatus Woesearchaeota archaeon | reverse complement strand
GCAAATATTAATAATCCAACAACAAGCAGTGTTATTAAACTAGAAAAAATTCCAGTCTTTGTTTTTGCATTTCTAAATTCCATATTATTTTCAGGTTTTGATGCTTTTTAAAGCTTATTGTTTAAAATTTAAGAATTTTCCCGTTTTTGTTTAGCTCTTTATATCTCTAACTTTAAGTCTTTTGTAATTATTAAGGAGTAACTAAAACGTTAAATTTAAAAAGCTTATTTTTCTATAGATAATTATGCCGAACAGATTCAATATCTACCAGCAAGATAACTATCTAGTCTTAGAAAATATAGAGGTTCAACTCGAAGAAGGCATAAATTATAGACAAGCAAGATTAATTGCAGACGAATGTTCAAAATATAATGCTTTAATAATCATAGAAAATCCGAGAAGCTCAAAAGATAGAACTGCCTTTAGTAATGGCAAAAGTATTGCAGGGTTAGTCTCTCTTTGTGTTCCAAAGGGAACAAAAGTAGATATTACTATAAGGAAATCAGATGAATCAGAAATTATTGCAAGAAGACTTTTCAATGGATTAACTACTTCTAGTTTAGATCCGGATTTTGAATATCCTGGAAGCTAATCACTCTTGTTTTTAAGAAGAAGTTAATTTTTATAACTCTTATAATTACTGTTTTGTATTGGAGCTAGACATAATTTTCAAATAGAATCCTTTTGTCTTCTCTTTCAATGAAGAATTCTTAGAAGATTCTGCGATAGATCTCATTTTTTTATATTCCTCACTTGCATTTTTTAAATCTTTTAAACCTAAATATCTCTCAGCTCTAGCTAGGGTCTCATTAAATGATTTAACAGATTTTGAACTTTTTTTAAAATATAAAACTAATATTAATACTAAAAAACCAATTACACAAGAACCAATCAAAATTAAAAATCCCCACTGGTCAAAAAAAGAAGGAGGCGGGCTCATAAATCTATCTGAAACATAACCCGGTATAATCGGAATTTCTGATATGATTTCAGCTGTTTCAACAACCATATTCAACACCTTCTTTTTTTAAACAACAACTCATTTTATCTTTATTACAGTATGAATAAACATCTCCACAATGCCTATCATCGCTACAATAAAGAAGCCTATTTAAGTTTAACTTAAAATCGTAATAAATTCTAAATGTATCATTTGTAAGAGTCCTTCCGGGAATAAAAATTTCTTCCCCCTGCTCTATTGTTTCATTTCCCATATAAAAATTAGAAGGCATTGTAACTCCAAAAGATTCGGGAGAAATTTCAAAATAATCATTTCCAAGAGATTTTGTATGGGTTAGGGAAGCCTTGACGTTTGCTAAAAAAGGGAAATTAATATAATCTGCTTTAATCTCGAAAGAATCTCTAGAATCTGGCAATTCAAAATAAATAAGTCTATTTAATGATGCATTATTATCTAGATTCGATATTTGAGGAGAGTAAATTTTTAACCTTGGAAGGTCATACTGGGTAATTCCACTACTAGCATAATATCTCATATCTAAACCAGACTTATCTATTAATTCGATAAAAGCATTATTCGAAACAATACTTGAATTATAAATTCCACCTTTTTTCAAAATACCTGAATTAAAATTCAAATAAATGTGGTTCCCCAACTCTCCAAAAAAATCTTTATCTAAAACTAAAGAAGATGAATGTAAGTCTAATAAATTTCCACCACTAAAGTAAGATTTATACAGTAGGATATTATAATTATTCAAATTTGTATAAGCATAGCTATTTTGGTTAAGCGAACGGGTATTAAATGGTATGGTAAGGATATGCCCATTCTCCAAAAAAGACATATTATATATTATAACCTTGCTTGAAAATTCATTATATGGATTTGTATTATTTTTTATAATTATTGAGTTATTTAAAACCAAATTTTGAAGATAATATGTACCTTCCGGGCAATATCTATCAGAGAATCTATTATAATAACAGCCAAAGTCTTGAGTATCATATACAATTCCAATTGAAGATGGGCCAGAAATTTTCCCTCCCATTGGAGAATAACTTCTATTAATATATTTAGTGGTTATCTGGCAAGGGGTACGAGTATACCACCCGTATTCTCGATTACAAGTTTCTGAATCATAAGAAGTACGCGTTTTATTATAAAAACTAATAGTGAAGTTACCTCCAACAATTCCGGAAGTTAAAGACAAAACTGTAACGGGTGCAATAACCTTTCTCTGAAGTGGATAGGATTCAGGCCTTGCAGCATCTCTTAATTCTGGATAACTTCCATCAATATCTTGCCAAACATTATCAAAATCCCAACTATTGAAGATTTCTTTACTTCTTAAGGGACTCTTTAGATAGGCAGGATTATTTCTTAAGTCTAGGTTTCCTTCATTAACTCTTAAAGAATATTTAGACCAGTAAATGAATGGGGCGATGTAAGCCCAATCTGAAAAAGAACCGCCAAAGGAACTATTGATCAAATCTGTATAACTACCACTAAACCAGTAACCTATCCCCAATCCTGCAGCAGCTCTAGAGCCTTCTATAAGACTCGTAGAAAAAACAGAATTAAGAAGGATATTTCCCCCAGGACTATAAATTCCTCCAGCGATACCAGAAGTACTTGCCGAAGGCGTCCTTAAGGAACGAACTATCCCAGTAGAATAAGAATTTAAAATATTTGAATTGTATAAATCCCCCATAAGACCTCCAGCATTATACCAACCATAAATTAAAGCATCTACATAAGAATTTGAAATGTTTAAGTTACTTCCAGCACCTACTAGTCCTCCAGAGCTCTCACCCCCATTTATTAGAGAACCTTTAAAAAAAGATTGATCTAAATTTAAATTTGAAGCAGTACCGATAAGACCTCCAAGATTATAGGAGGATGGACAGTAGATATAATTCTTATAAAGATAACAATTATCTCTTTTTACAAAACCCAAATCCCCTAAAAAAGAAGAACGGACAATAGATCCTGAAGCTAAACCTACTAGCCCCCCAACATTGCTAGTTCCATTAACGTTCCCAAAAGCATAAGACTTTTCAATTTTAGCATTGGATCCATAACCAATTAAAGAACCAACATAACTATTGCCTATAGTCTTAGACCAAAATAATCCTAAATTGGTTATATCTAAATTTTCAGCATATCCAAATAAACCTACATAATCTTCTGTAGGTCGGTTGATATACAAATTTTTAATCCTAAAACCTCTTCCATCTAATGTTCCATTAAAGGCAAAAGTACTTACAGAACCGAGGGGTTTAAACCCCTTCCCTTCGTTCCAATTAATAGTATCTGAACAATCTATATCATTAACTAGAAAGTAATATCCATTACCATATACACTTACATTCTGCAACTGTTCACATGTACTTATTGGGCTATTTGAAGTTAACCTCTCTAAAATAGTCAAATCTCCAATTACTGATTCATTAGATAAGGGTCTAATTAAATTATCTCTAGGACTAAAATTAGAATCAAAAAAATTATCACAAGAACCAGAACTACAAAAAAGATTTGTATTTATTTCAAAACCATTTAACTCTAAAATAGAATTTTTTCCGGTAAGATAAAAACAGTAACCCCCATTTAGAGATTCTAGCATACCTTCTACAATATTAATGTTGTTTTGTAAGATATAACGAGTATTACTTTCATTTAATATACCACAGGAGGTTACATTAATAATTTTGTAATCCTGGATATTTGATAAAAAATAATTGGTAAAAAATGATTCCACCTCATTTGAAGAAGTGGTTATAATCGTATCTGAACTAACTAAAGAAAATAAGATAAACATGGAGAATATGCAAAATAAAAAACGCTTAGAGATATTAAAATGATCCATTATTCTTTTTTATAACTTCCATTATTGAATTTAAGTGAATCTGTTTTATAAACCTTACCTTAATGAGCCAAAGTTAGGAAGTGGAGCAGCACCTTTAGGAACGTTAGATATCGCTGTACTTCGACTTGTCCAAATTCTAGAAACAATTTCAACTTCAGAGGAGCTATCTAACTTCTTCTCCTTACCGTTTATAGAAATAAAAGGTGTAACGGATGCAATATCCAATGGAGATTCTATTCCTTGCAACTGATAAGTCTTAATAGTTCCTATGGACATTAAAGTATCCTTAACTTCAAAACTTTCAGAATTTTTACCACTACCACTAAGAATAAATAAAACTTTTGAAAGATTATACTCATCAGAGCCTCTTGAAACCGCTAAGAAAACTGATTTTTGAGATTCATCATAAACTGCCTCCATAATTCTTAAATCAACTTCTGCCCCAGAAAATGCAAGACTGTCCCGAATCATTGGAACAACAAAAGCTCCAATAATGCCAACTGCAACAACTGCGAGCATTATAATTAGTACTGTTGAAACAATATCTGAAATTGCTTTTTTTGTTTTTACCATATTAAAGATTTTGCCACCTCAAATAAGGATAACCTTGATTTTTATTTGAATCAATTGCCCAAATGCTTGTAAAATCCCAACTATCATTCAAATAGGTTTGGATATTTTTAAGTTCTAAAGTAGTCTTTGGCAAACCACATTCCTCCCCAGAACAATAAGCAGGGAGGGTGATAACCTCAGAATTATAATAGAGATTCTTAGGAACATAACCCCAATAAATTAAACCGGCTGCTCTTCTTAATTTAATGCCGTCTCCAACAAAATAAGAGTTGGAAAAAGATCCTTTCTGATAAGATTGCCCAACCAGGCCACCAGAATATTGATTTTTAACACTAACATTAGCAAATGCATAACAATTAGAAATATAAGCCACAACAGTACTTCCTCCAAGGCTACCTATAAGACCTCCAACACTATTATTACCAAAGACAGTTCCATTATAAAAAGATCTAGAAAGAGACCCCTCACGATAATCAATCCTGCCAATTAAACCTCCAACATTATTATTACCTAAAATGGACATATATGAACTAGAAGAATCAATTACACCACCAGGATAACCTAAAGCCTGTCCAACAAAACCTCCCACGTTATCTCCTGAAGAATTTAAAACACCCCGAGAAGTAGAATTATAGATATCATTTTGCCAAGTATAACCTATCAAACCTCCGACACTGGAAACCGCATTTAAATTTCCATTAAAAGAAGAATTTATCAAGCTTCCATAAGTAGATCTACCTATTATTCCACCAGCTTCATTAACGCCCACAAGACTACCCCTAAAATGAGAATTAATAACCTGCGTATTAGAAGAGCTACCAATAAGACCCCCAGCCATACTTCCTGCAGAGATACTAGCATTGATAGAACTAGAATTGATAATCTTAGAATCTTCTGAACCACCAACGATAGTCCCAATCCTATTCCCCCTAGCACTGAGATAAGCATTTCTTAGGTTCACATTATATAGAGAAGCATTTCGAATAGCACCAAATAAACCATCACCGAAAGCTACTCCACTGCCATCTCTTCCTACAATATAGATATTGTCAATAAAAAATCCCTTTCCATCAAAAGAACCTGTAAATGGAACATTTGGACCGCAAGTACAGACAGGGTATCCTGGAAGACCGCAGGTAGGCAAATTAAGACATCCACGAATAAAAATAGATTCAAAACCGGTTCCATTATTCCAAGTTCTAGTTTCACTCGCGTCTATATCACTCAATAAAACATAATTAGCACTTAGATTTTGTTTAACTTTTTGCAACATAGTCACATTACAGATACCATATGGGCTTGCAGGAGTTCCAGAGCCATTATAAAAATATCCGCCAGCAGAAGCAGAGTTACAGTTAAAACTTCCCCTGGAAATATTCAAAGGACCAGTACCATAAGATTCTCCAGGTTTTGTATAATTAACTATTTGAATCATCCAAGCATCACAGTTTTCTTCAGAAATATCATTACAGCCACACTTCCATTGATCATTATGTCTTTGACATGTATAGGTAATAAAAAAATTAAGTCCTGAAACAAACTCATTCTTCGGAATTTGTAAATTTTTTACAGCAGAACCATCTAGCCAACCAGTATTTCTACCTGTAGAATCAACTAGAAAATCTCCCTCTAAATTAAACTCGGTCCAAATAGAATTTCCATTTGTTTGGTTAAGATAATAACCCGAAGGCCAAATAATCAAATTAGTTCCAACAACATTAATTTTCACATTATAATTAGCTATCAATTGAGACAGCTTTTCAGGGTTTACACTAAATATCAATTCGTTTGTAAAAGGACTTTTAGGGGTTGCAAGGCCATAACTAGAGTAGTTTAACTGTTCGCCTACTTCACTGAAAAGCAATGCATTTACAGAAGAAAACATAAAGAGCATTAAGAAAATTCCATATAGGCTACCATTAATAAACACCAACGATGCATTTTTTTTTTGCCGATTCATAGGTTTAATTTGTTCCTTATTATTTAAATACCTTTGCAAAAGCCGAAATAAGATAAAAAATATTAGAAGAATAAAGACTATTCCTAAAATCCAAGGGAGAGATCTCATAAAACTAACATATAATGAAGATGGTTTCGATACGCTCAAATCCCTATTATTTGAGACTATAATTTCCTCATTCAGAATTAAATCTTGAGAATCTGTATCATAAATACCATCTCCGGGTGTTGGGGGAGGCGAAGGAATATCTAGGGAACTTATAAAACTAATTGATAACAGAACCATGAAGAGCAGAAAGACTATTTTTTTATCCATAAGATTATTATATTGTAGTGTATTTATAAAATTTACTTAAAATCCATTAGGATCTTCAGGCAAGTCTAAAACACATTTACTCTCAACACAAAGTTCTAAGTTTCTACAATCACTATTTGTCACACAGCTAGAGGCAATATTATAATGCTTACAAGAACCATCAATACAGCTTTGATTAAGAGAACAATCTGAATCTAAAACACATTCAGATTGAATAGCCTCTAAACATTTTCCTTCAGAACAACCATATTCACAAAAAACTTCTCTACTTTTAGGAACTTTATCCAAAGCATTCCAAAAATCCCATCTTAAAAGATTAAAACCACA
>CAZKBE010000029.1:0-7776 GCA_964551115.1 Candidatus Woesearchaeota archaeon | reverse complement strand
GTATTTGATATCTAGTAGCAATAGCCCCACCATAACCTAAAAGAGAAGCTCCAACGAGTATTGCAAGAGTTTGCAAAGGATTATTTTTAACATAGTGATACAAACTAAATTCACCTTTAGTTTCAATAGCGTATGTTAATCTAGATTCTTTTAGTCTTTCTAAAGCCTGAACAAATGCTCCTCGCTTCATTGCTTGTTCTGCTAGAAGCATTAATTTCTTAGACTCAAATACATTAAAAGTTTTAAAATAAAAAGTTACCTTGCAGAATCTGCTTGCTTTTCCATATCATTCTTTTTAGAAAGAGCAAAACTTTCAGAAGAACCTTCAGCAGCAAGCATTATTTCCTTAGCTAAACTTTCAGTCATAGTCAACTTTTTATTAAATGCTTTATCATAAGAACCATTAACAAAAAATCTTAAAACTAAATTCAATCTTCTTCTAGGAGAAATATCAACTGCTTGAGGATATCTTGCTCCACCATATTCAATAGAAGTAACTTCATCTCTAGGAGCTGCATTTTCAATTGCACGAACAAAAACCACAACAGGATTTTCTCCAGTCTTTTTAGCGATAATTTCAAAAGCTTCTAAAACAATCTTAGTATTCTTAGAATATTTACCTGAACTCCAATGAGTCATAATTCTATGTTTCTTTCCTCTGGAACCTGGAACTGCAATTAAATTAATTAATCTCTCAATTACACTAACCTTTGTTTTTGCAGGATCATATTTGATTCTTCCATGACTTTTCAAAACTAATCTTGAGTCAAGATTAATAACTCTCTTTAAGCTAGGATCTTTAACTCCAACTTCGGTCAAATCATAAAGTCCAAATGCTTTAAAATTTATCAAACTTGTCATGATTATCTCCTACCCTTCTCAATCAATCCCTTCCAAAGTCTTCTTAATGGTTGATCATTTACTTTAATAACTTGATAATTAACACCCGATAGATCTCCCTTTGTTTTTCCTTGTTTTCCACCAATTCTTTCAATTAAAACTTCGTCATGTTCATCAACAAACTTCTGTGCCAAATTTCCGGGGATAAAGGCTGTGATCTCTTTACCTGTCTTAGTTAACTGAACCCTACAACATTTTCTCATAGCCGAGTTAGGCTGTTTAGCTTCTTTTTGAACCTTAGATATAACAATTCCTTTAGCTTGAGAGCTACCTTTAAGAGGATTAAACTTCAAAGTGATTCCATACAATTTCTTCTTGAAAACCTTATCATTCAATCTAAACTTGCTTCTTGCATTCTTTAATTTTCTTCCATTCATTAATCCCATAATATAACCTCAAAAATTTGATTTAAAAACTTTCCTATTGACATATTTTCACCTTTTCTATACCAAAAGATTTATTTAAAATTTCTAAAAGCTCTTTTTCACGAATACGATCTCTTCCAATTAACATAGCCCTACTCTGCATTGCAGCATAAATATTTACATCTTTCTCGCCCACCTCGATATTATTAACTTCAATAGGAGAAATTAAATCCAAAATAAATTTCTTTATCTCTTTTTTTCCACTAGGCATCTCAATAATTGCAACCCTTCTTCTTAATACTTCAGAAATGTTCCTAACATTCTGTCCCTTCATTCCTCTAGCTCTAGAAAGCTTAGCTTTGGGAACACCAAAAAAGAGAGTGTTATTATATACAAAACAATCACTTGTAGAAACTCCAGAGAACTTTTCAAAAAGATTAATATATCTCATAAACTGCATATCAATAGTTTTAGCCATCTTATTCAATCAAATAAACCTCAGATTCAAAATCCAAACCAAGATCCTTAGAAATCTCTTCCTTGGTTTTCGAAAACTCAAAATTTATTCCTTCTTTTTGTAACTTCTCAACAACTTGCTCTCTTGCATTTTTTGCAACAAAGATCTTTACTTTCTTCTTTGACTTAGCCCCTTTCAAAACTTGCTTTAAACCAAAAGATAGCTTTTTAGCTTTCTTAGCTTCACTTAATTCTTTAAGACTCATTTCTTCTTCTCCTTGCTAGCTAAACTACCAATAACCTTTACCAAAAGACCTGGAAGTCCAGTTCCGACAGGAACAGGTTGATTTAATATAATATTTTCAATAACAGATGTTAATTTATCTTCCTTACCCGTCTTAGTTGCACCAACAAAGTGTTTTACAGGAGTCTCAAAAGAAGCTCTTGCTAAAACAGAGTTCTTATCCGAGATAATACCTACTCTAGTAACTCCCTTCACAATACCCGAAGAAGTCATAGCATCTGCAACTAAAGATAAATGTCTCTTATCAATATCAATTCCTTGTGAAACTAATACTTTAGAGATTTCATTAACAATAGATTGTCTTGCTGCTTCAATACCAAGTATATCTGCAATTTCATTAAGATTATTAGAGGATACTTTATTAGGATTAACTCCTTTAAAATTCATAATATCTTTAAGATTTGAACCAGAAGTCAAAACAACATAATCTCTTTCTCTCTTAACAACTAAAACTTGAGTTATGCCTTTAACACCTGAGATAATAGTTTCTTTAATTTTTTGTTTAGTCTTAAAAAGTTCCTTAAAATCTGCATCTGGAAAAGATAAAACCATTCCATTATCTTTCTTCTTTACGCTAAATCCTTTTTCTTCTAAAACAGTCTCGACCTTATCAATACCCATATGTACGCTCTTCAAAGCAGATAAGTCAATTGTAACTTCTAAGTTTTTAGCTGCGAAATCTATACTTATTTCAGATACTATCTCTTTTAATTTAACTTCCCTAATTTTTTCAGCAACGACTCTAGCAGACTGCTCATTATTATGTTCGCTATCTAAATAGATTTCCATAGAAGGAGTTGAAGGCATCTTTCTTGCATCTAAAATTTCAATTAATCTAGGTAAACCTTGTGTAACCTGCACTTCGGCAACTCCTGCAGAGTGGAATACATTTAAAACCATCTGAGTCGAACTTTCACCAAAAGATTGTGCAGTCAAAATTCCTATCGCTTCTCCAGGAGAAACTTTCTCCTTCTTATGTAATCCTGCAACATCCATTCCATCTCCACCAAACTTAAATTGCACAATGTTATCTGAAGAATCTCTTACAGTTCCATCATATTCAACAATCAAATCCTGTAAGGCTGAAACAAGTCTTCTATACAAATAACCTGATTTAGGCGTTCTCAAAGCTGTATCCATCATTGCATCTCTTCCAGTCATTGCACCAAAGAAGAATTCATCAGGTCTTAAACCTCCAATAAATGAACTTTCAATAAAACCGGCAGATC
Organism: Candidatus Woesearchaeota archaeon; assembly: GCA_964551115.1. GTDB lineage: Archaea > Nanobdellota > Nanobdellia > Pacearchaeales > GW2011-AR1 > CAKZRD01. The sequence continues at coordinate 4,522 of CAZKBE010000029.1, read as the reverse complement.
TAGGACTTAAATCTCCTTTTTTAAAGAAGCTTAATGATCTTCCACTATAACCGAAATTAATTCTTTGACCATTTAAAACCTGTTGTCCAACTAAACAAGACATCTGAGTAATGTTTAACATATTACCTCTTGCACCTGAACTAATCATAATATTTGCTAAATTATCTTTAGGGAATCTTTCCTTCACAATTTTTCCAACATCTGTTCTAACGGAATTAAGAACTTGTAAAATTCTTATTTCCCTAGTCTCTTCTAAGGTTTTACCAGGAATAATCTCTAAAGATTTATTATAAGAAGATTCAATTACTTCATCAACCCTTTTATTTGCAAGATCAATAATCTTAATAGTTTCTTTTTTCAATTCAGGAGAAACATCAATATCGGCAATAGAGATAGTAAAACCCGTTCTAGACAAGAAAGATAAACCTAATCTAAAAAACTTTTCAAGAATAGTAATTGCTTCAATTCTTGGAAGTTGAGCATCTAATTCCCTTATAAGTTCACCCTCTTCAGCAATTAAGTTTTTAGAATTCTTTAAGTCGGAGACTACCTTAACATGTTTAGGAATCAAACTAGCCATTAAATCTTCACCAGAATTCTTATTCTTTAAATCAAAATTATCACCAGTACGTGCACCATAAAGCAATTGAGTAGCTTCAGATCTGCTTAATTCAGCTCTTGCTAAAGTATAGCTTCCTGTAACCGCATCATCATCACAACCAAGTAAGTTAGTATTATTCTTTGGAGACATCAAAGCATTATTAACATCTAGTAAACAAGTTGCTTCAGCCCTAGCCTCTTCTGTTTGAGGACCATGTATATTCATTTCATCCCCATCAAAATCTGCATTGTAAGGGAATGCTGCAGCAGGATGTAATCTAAAAGTCTTACCAGGAAGAACCCTTACAAAATGAGCCATAAGAGATGCTTTATGCAAGGAAGGATGTCTATTGAAAAGAACAATATCTCCGTCTACTAACTGCCTCTCGACAGAATATCCAATCTCTAATTCCTTTATTAAATCTTCTTTTAACTCTTCAACAACTCTCTTCTTTTTTCCATCAGGTCTAACAATATAATTAGCCTTAGGATAATTTTCAGCCATAAGAACTTTTTTTAGTCTCTCAAGATTAAAAGTTGTAACTCTCTCAGAAACAGTAATTATCTTCGCTACTTCAAATGGAACACCAATTTCATTAAGCCTTAAATTAGGATCTGGCGAAACAACAGTTCTTGCAGAGAAATTAACTCTTTTACCGGCTAAATTCTTTCTAATTCTTCCTTCTTTTCCTTTAATTCTTTCATTAATTGTCTTTAGAGGTTGTCCGCTTCTATGTCTTGCTGGAGGAATTTTAGCAATCGAATTATCAAAGAAAGTTGTAATATGATATTGTAATAAATCCCATAAATCCTCGATAATTACTTCAGGAGCCCCGGCATTTAAATTTTCCCAAAGTCTCTGGTTAGAACGAATAATATCCGATAATTTGTGAGTCAAATCATCTTCGCTTCTCTCTCCACTTTCAAGAGTAATTGAAGGTCTGACCGTTACTGGTGGAACAAGTAAATAAGTCAATATCCCCCACTCAGGTCTTAAACTTAAAGCATTTATTCCAAGAATTTTTAAATCAGCATCGCTAACCTTAACTAATCTCTCCCTTAATTCTGTAGGCATAACTCTTCTTTTACCAACATAAAATGAAGAAGGTTTCTCAAATTTAACTTTCTCTTGAACAAATCCACAATGAGGACATTTCTTAGCGTCCTTAGCTTTCTTAACTCTGGTCTTTAATTCCGCTTTACTTTCTTCATCACCAAGTAAAATTCTTCCACAAGCTTCACAAGAACATTTTAATACGCCCTCAATAATTTGTAAATATTTAATATGAACAATAGGTCTTGCTAATTCAATCAAACCTGGATGTCCAAGACACTCCTTTAATCTTCCACCACAAGTTCTACATCTAACACCAGGATCTATTGCTCCAAGTCTTAAATCCATTAAACCGCCATCTACTGGATAACCATCAACATCATAGAGTTCAGGTGTAACGATCTTAGCAACAGCAATCTTCTTTATCTGTTCAGGACTATATAAACTAAAACTTAATCCGTTGATTTGTTTTTTTATTGGTTTGTCCATATTATCTTGTTTATTTGTGGTCTTTTAAACCTTACTCGTATTTATTCTTCATATCAAATTTAGTTAAAATATGCATACCTTGTAATTCTTCAAGTAATAGTTTGAAAGCATAAGAAACCTCAACAGGTTCAATATGTCTTGACTGACACATAGGACAAGTTATCTTCTTTCTTATTTGATCATCTACAGCAAGTGCTCCGCACTTTTCACAGATTTGTATAACTACCTTATCTGAATCATATCTTTCTTTTAATAATAAAGAAGCACCATGTGCAACTAAAGCCTGTTGCTCCATCTCTCCAAGTCTTAAACCTCCACCACGAGCTCTTCCCTCGATCGGCTGTCTAGTTAATAAAGCAATCTTACCAGAAGCTCTCGCATGAAGAAGATTCTTAACCATTCTTCCAAGCTTTAAATAATACATATTACCTACAAAAACCTTTACTGCAAGTCTCTGTCCAGTCACACCGTGATACATAATCTCCTTACCGTCGTATCTGAATCCCATGTTCTTTAAATTGTTCTCCAAGGTATCTAACTTTAGACCCGAGAAAGCAGAAGCATCTGAGATATGACCGGATAATGCAGCAACTTTACTTGCCATAATTTCCATTAAATAACCAGCAGTCATACGCGAAGGGATACCATGAGGATTAAATATTAAATCAGGCTTTATACCATTTACAGTAAATGGAACGTCTTCTTCTTCTGCAAGCATACCCACAACTCCCTTCTGTCCATGAGGTGTAGCAAACTTATCTCCTATCTCTGGCTTTCTTAAATCTCTTAATCTTGTTTGAATAATCTTATTACCTTCGTCATCTTGAGTAATGAATACTCCATCGACAATACCACTTTCTTCCTGTTTAATTGCAGTACTATTTTCCTTTTTAGATTGAATAGAAATTTCTCTCATATCTGATAAAAATTTAGGTGGACTAACCTTTCCGATTACTACATCCCCTTCAGAAACATCAGCTTCAGGATAAATAATACCATCATCTTCTAAATATCTATAAGACTCTTCAGTCCTATAACCTGCAACATCTTTTTCAGGAATACAGACTTCATCTTTTAATCTTCCAGCATAATTAAGTTCTACAGAAGTATGAGGTTTAAAATAAGTACTTCTTCCAAACCCTCTATCCACCGAAGCCTTATTTAAAACAACAGCGTCTTCCACGTTATAACCATCGTGAGGTAATACCGCTACAACTACGTTTTGTCCAGCAGGATAAACATTTAAGTTATCATAAATAAAACTTCTTGCCAAAGGTTTCTGAGGATATGTTAAAACAGAAACATTAGTATCGATCCTTAATGGAAAATTTGCAGCATAAATACCCAAAGACTGAGTTTGAGTTTTACTACCTCTTAAAAGACGAGGTGCCTGATCATGATTTGCATAAGGAACAATAGAAGTAATAATACCTAAACAAGCAATTGGATCTATCTCTAAATAATCATGTTCAGATGTTAATTCATTTACATAAAGTGCAACCAGAGAACCATCTTCTTCCGAAGCATCAATATATTCAACAATTCCTTGAGAGACCAAATCCTTCCAATTCATTGAACCTTGTTTGATCATTTCTAAATGTTCTTTAGATAATCTAGGAACAGCATTATCAACAATAACTACCGGCCTAAGAACTCTTCCAACTTCGGTAGAAATAAAAATATTATCTAAATCCTCATTAAATCTTACTCCAAGCTCAAGAGGCAATTCTTGCTTTCTTCTCAAATCTTTAACAACCTTAAAAAATTTCTTTCCAGAATCAACAGACCCTACAAACTTACCATTCAAGAAAACATCTACGCCAGATAATCCTTCTTTATTAAGTCCATGTTGAGAAAGTAAAGATACTACTTGTTCATCAGAAGTTTTTGAACGAGTAGATACTCTTGCAAGCATAGCTAAATTCTTTCTTAAACCAATATCTGTTCCTTCCGGTGTTTCAATTGGACAGAATCTACCATAATGAGTTGGATGAACTGTTCTTGCAGCAAAATTTTCTTGCTCTCCTGCTAAAGACGAAACAACTTTCTGCAACTGAGAAACCATAGCAAAACTATTATCTTTCTTCATGTTTTGAGTTACACCAGTTCTCTCACCAATCCAAGAACCGGTAGCGATAGCTGATTCAATTCTATGAGAAAATAAAGTTGATTTAGCAATAGTCTTTATAGAATAAAACTTTCGTCTCTTAACTGTTTTTTGAAGAGAATGTTGAATTTCTCTCATTAAAATATTTAAATTCACTCTAAATAAATCTGCAAGTAAATCACCGGATAATCTAATTCTTTTATTAGAATAATGATCTTTGTCTGTCAAATGCTTATCAGGATTTTCTTTAGCAACATAAAACTGTTTAACTA
>CAZKBE010000028.1:0-9056 GCA_964551115.1 Candidatus Woesearchaeota archaeon | reverse complement strand
GCTCAAAGAATTGTTTTAGCTAGAGAATTAAATTTAAAACAAATTAAAAAAATATCTAAAATTCTTCCAGTTGAATGTTTTTGTCATGGAGCTTTATGTGTTTCTGTTTCTGGTAGATGTTTTACTTCCCAGTTTTTACATTGTAAATCAGCTAATAGGGGTGAATGTATCCATCCTTGTAGAAAAGAATATTTAATCAAAGACAAGGAAACTGGCCAAGAACTTGTTTTAGAAAATAATCGCGTTATGTCTGCTAAAGATCTTTGCACATTACCCTTTATTGAGAAAATGAAAAAAGCAGGAATTGTTTCTTTTAAAATAGAAGGAAGAAATAGGTCTCCGGAATATGTTGCAATGGTCGTAAAAGAGTATCGAAAGGCTCTAAATAAAAAACTTTCTTTAAACGAGATTAAAGAATCGCTAAATAGTCTAAATAAAGTTTACAATAGGGGTTTTTCGGCAGGGTTTTATTTGAAAATGCCTACATCGGATGATTTTTCTTTTTCAGAAAATGGGGAACAAACAGAAACTAAGCTATATATCGGCAGAATTGAGAAATATTGGCCAAAGGCTAAAGTAGCAGGAATAATGATGCATCACTCTGTTTTAAAATTAAATGATGAAATTTATGTTATTGGCAATAAGACCGGAATTAAAAGAATAAAAATAGAAAGAATAGAAATGAATAACAAACAAGTAGAATCTTGCAAAAAAGGAGACTTTGTAGGAATAAAAATTCCAGAAGTAAATAAATTAGATCAAGTTTATCTAATAAAGAGTAAAAATGTTTGAAGATATAAATGCTATAATAAAAAATGATCCCGCCCTAAAGGGAAATATATTCAAAGGACTGGAAGTAATTCTTTATCCGGGTTTGTACTCTATAGTATTTCATAGGTTAATATGTCATCCACTTTATAGAATAAAATTACCATTTATACCTAGATTCATTAGCCAACTATCTAGATTCCTTACAGGTATTGAAATACATCCCGGAGCAAAAATAGGCAAAGGATTTTTTATAGATCATGGCATGGGGGTTGTTATAGGAGAAACAGCAGAAATAGGGGATAATTGCACAATGTTTCAGGGAGTAACTCTTGGCGGAACAGGGAACCATATAGGTAAAAGACATCCCACAATCGGAAATAATGCGATTATAGGAGCAAATGCTACCTTACTTGGACCAATAAAAATAGGAGATAATGTAAAAGTCGGAGCGGAAACGGTAATTATAATGCATGATGTGCCGTCTAACTGCACAGTAGTAGGAGCACCGGGAAAGGTAGTTAAAATAAAAGGCAAGCGAACAAATATAGCTTTGAAACCCTCTAAATATTTATAAAGTAAATATCTAAAAAAGAGGTATGGCAATAGAGGAGTTTAGTCCAGGGTTTGTACTGTATACTGGAAATATGTTTGGGGGTAAAACAGCTCATGCAATTTTAGACTGCCAAAGAGCAGAGACTGCGGAAAAACAAGTTCAAGCATTTCGAATTGGGTGGGATGATAGATATGGGGAAGATTATATTACTGCAAATAATGGTCAATTAAGATATCCTGCAACAATATCTAAAGATTTTGATGATTTAATAAAAAAATTATCAACTCATACCGATTTAATTTTTATAGATGAATTACAGTTCTGGGATGATAGAATACTTGATTTTATAAGGGAAACACATACACATAAAAGAATTTTAGCTACAGCCCTTCAAAGAGATTATAGGGGAAATCCATTCCCATTAAGAACTAAGGACAACAAGGAAATCGACTCTAAAAAAACAATTGGAGATGCAATGGCCTTGTCTACAAGTTTAAGCCAATTCTGGCCAATATGTGATTTTATACAACAGAGCAAAAAATGTAGCTGTGCAGCATACTTTCCACAAAGACGCAAAGAAAATGGTAAACTTTCTAATTATTCAGATATTACAATACAAGTTGGAGGAAAAAATAGTTATGTTCCCGTTTGTGAAAAACATTTTATTCGGCCAATTGAAGGAGATTTATTTAAACTTTGTAGTGGGCAAGTTTTAACAGATGAAAACCAGGCGTATAAATATTTATTAAATAAACATATTTAAATAGTTCCTAATATTTGAAATAGTATAATGGTAAGTAAAAAAAAGGTTGAAGGAAACACAATTTGGTTAAGTATTTTAATTAGTATTATCCTTACAGTAATCCTAGTTTCGACGGTTAATGTAGGTATTAGCTTATTCTTAAATGAACCTGAGTATACAGATTTTTGTGATTATAATCAACCCTTCCCATATAAAGAAAATGTTACTATGAAGGCTTGTGAAGAACAAAATGGTACTTGGTACGCTGATGGAAACTATTGTGATTTTTACTCTAAATGTAATCAAGCACACCAAGATGCACTAAGGCCCTTTGAGCAGTATAGATTCTATGTTCTAGCAGTTCTAGGATTTACATTATTATTAGTTGGCCTTTTTATGAAAGAACTATTAATTCAAATAACCGGACTTGCAACCGGAGGAATACTAGTGTTTCAGGGAGTTGTTACAAACTTACAAGAAAAACTAGTTGTTTTTGTTGCATTACTAGCAATCCTAGTAGTATTTGGAGTTTTGGCATTAAGAGTTATTAGATCTGCAAGAAAGTAATTTTTATAGATAAATCTGCCTAATATCGCGTAGCTAATTTTTCATCTTTTAGTTTAGTCTCGCTTCAAGCTGCGCTATTTCTTTCTGATATCTCTCTAGTGTTTCTGGGCAGATTCTCACAAATCCAGTGCATTGCTGCTTAAGCCTAGTGAAGTTTAGCCTTAGCTCCATGAGCTTCGCTTTTGTTTCTGTGTTTTGCATTTTTCCTCCTTTAGTTTAGTTGAGTTTGAAAGGGGGTCCTTTCGGAACCCCACTTTAGACTTTCTCTTTAATCTTGTCTACCGTGGAAGTTTCTTGCTGCGATGTAGCAGTTTTTTGCTAGTCTTAGGTACTCTTGTCTAGCTGTTTGTTTGAATTGCTCGTATCTTGCATCGCCTAGCATTGTCATGCATCTTGCCTTATCTTCTCTTCCTGGCAGTGCTCTGATTATTGCTGGCAGCCCTTCCGTTAGGATCTCGTATCTTGTCCTTGGTTGCTCTGTTGGTGTTGTGGTTTCCATTTTGTTTTTCCTCCCTTAGTTTAGTTAAGTATATTTAGAAAAAAGAGTATATTAATTTTTGTTGTAGATATTCCCCCAACATAAACTTTAATATTGTTTAATCTAGAAATTAATAATATGGAAGAAAAAAATCTAGAATGGAGACTAAAAAGCAGAATATTACAATATACTGCCGAAGGAAATTACAAAGGCTTAGCCGAAGCATATGAACAAGCAGGGGAATTTAACAAGGCATTTGAATCCGCCTATACTGCTAGATGGTTTGGATTTGCTTTGAGGATAGCAGAAAAACATTTCCCAGAAAAAGTAGATAGAGTTTATGAAACCGCCGCCAAGACATTACTAGCTGGAACTTATTATGAAATCGAGGAACAGATAAAGATTTTATTCTATGACAAAAGAGCTAAAGAAATAAGAGATAAATTATTTAACGAGGGCATAGAAAAAGCAGAAAAAAAGGGAAATTTTCACACGGCTGCAAAATGGTGCGAAAAGTTGAATGATTATGAGAGAGCTGCTGAAAACTATCTTAAGAGCGGAGACGGAGTAGCTGCTGCAGAAATCTATGAGCGGCTAGGAAAATTTGAAAAGGCGGCTGAATTGTATGAACAACACGGAAGAAATCCAAAAGATACTGCCCGGGCTTATGAACGAGCAGGTGAAAAAAGAAAAGCTGCTAAAATCTATGAAGAATTTTCTTTAGAAACAGCTGTAAGGTTATATGAAGAACTAGGAGATACAGAAGAAAGAAGAAGAATTTGGGGGAATAAATATTCAGAATTAAGTCTTAGTGAATTAGTATCTGAGTTGACACCGAGGGCATTAGAATATAGATATCCTGACGAAATAAAGAGTGAAACCGCGAAAGCTGCGCTGAAATTAGAACTACAAAAAGTAGAAGATTGTGTCTCTCTAAGAAATTACATCCCCCAAATAAGAAAAAGAGAGGGCAATTTAATCAACTTCTTAGAGGATGCTTACATGGACGAAGAAGGTAAAGCAAATTTGAAAAGAGTAGCTACCTGCGGAACTAATGCTTATATAACTAAAACCGTATTCCATGGAAGCGGAGAATATGGGGAGACAGAAATTACCGAACATAAACATTTTGATACGGAGATTGATGGGATAGATGCGGCGGCAATTAAACTATCCATTGCTTACTTGTTAACAAAGAATGGATGGGAAGAATTTTCCCCTGAAGAAAGATGCAAGGCTCAAGAAAATATAATAAATATTAGGTCCTTGAGTAGGAGAGCTGAAAATGAAAATTAAACTCAAACTCACAAAGGAGCTCCAGCAAAGAGCGAGAAATAACTACCAAGTTTGTACTGGGAGATTTAGGTCAATTATAAGATAATAAATCCGCAATCCTTAAATAGCTACACGCATTCAAAACATAAAAGATGATGAAATTTAAAGACTACCTAAAAAAGAGAAAAACTTTAGTCGGAATGGTTCATGTTAGGGCTCTTCCTGGAACTCCTGAAAATAAACTTTCTTCACAGGAAATAATTGAGAAGGCACTAGAAGAAGCAAAAGTTTTCAAAAAATTAGGATATGAGGTTTTAATGATTGAAAATATGCACGACATACCGTATACTAAGCAGGTTGGACCTGAAATTCCCACAATTATGGCTATAATTGGAAAAGAAATAAAGAAACTAGGTTTATATTGTGGGATACAAATTTTAGCAGGAGCGAATAAAGAAGCTCTTGCAGCAGCAAAAGCTGCAGACCTAGATTTTATTAGAGCTGAAGGATTTGTCTTTGCTCATGTCGCCGATGAAGGTTATATTGAATCTTGCGCAGGCGATCTACTTAGATATAGAAAGACAATAGGTGCTGAAAATGTCTTAGTATTTGCAGATATAAAGAAAAAACATTCTTCTCATGCTATAACTTCCGATGTAGACATTGCAGAAACTGCACACACTGCAGAATTTTTTCTTTCAGATGGAGTAATAGTTACCGGAGTTTCAACAGGAACAGAAGCAGATTTAGAAGAAGTTAAACAAGTAAAAAAAGCAGTTAAAATTCCAGTTCTAATTGGATCGGGGATTAATGATAAAAATCTTAAAAATTATTTCTCTTATGCAGATATATTTATCGTAGGCTCTTTCATAAAAAAAGGAGAATATTGGAAAAATGAACTCGATGAAAAAAATATTAAAGTGCTAATTAACGAGTTTAATAGATTAAATAAAAAATGAAACAAAAAATAATCCTTGCGTCAACTTCTCCAAGAAGACAAAACCTTGCTAGGCAAATGGGACTTGATTTTGAAATAGCTCCCAGCAATTATGAAGAGGATATGACTATGAAACTTTCTGCAAAGAATCTTGCAATGACACTCGCTTATGGAAAAGCCCAAGATGTTGCTAAAAAAAGAAAAGATGGAATTGTTTTGGGAATTGATACATTTATTTCATTCAAGGGTAAAAAGCTTGGAAAGCCACATACAAAAGAAAAGGCATTTGAACTCTTAAAAAAGTTCTCTGGAAAAAAACTACAGGTATTTTCTGGGATTGCTCTAATAGATTGTAAGACAAAAAAAGAAATTAAAGACTTTGAAGTTTCTGAAGTTGAATTTAGAAAGATCAGTGATGAAGAAATAAAACTGTATATTGCAACCGGAGAACCTTTAGATAAAGCAGGGGCTTTCGCAATACAAGGTCTTGGAAGCATTTTTGTTAAAAAGGTAAATGGATGTTATGCAAATATTGTTGGCTTTCCAATTGCTAATATTTATAAGAATCTTGCAAAACTTGGAGTAAGCGTCTTTGAGTATGATAGTTGGAAGGGAAAATAAAAATTTGTGTTAATTAGAGCCGTGGTGCAAGATGCCTAAAGACCTACATCGATGCCCATATGTGCAGGAGAAGCACTCAAGATAAACAAGAACTCATCCGGATGCAATGAAGAGCGCAATTAGTTAGGTGAAAAACGATCTCTGGCTGTTGTAGCTATATCCACAACATGCTATTAAATACCCCATTGTGTAGTAGTTATTAAATAAATACTGGAGAAGAATAATGGAAACAACACACACAAAAGCAAGACAGACTCTTGAAATGGATCTAGATCGCCTAAGGAGAATAGACGATAAAGTTGGCCAGTGGATGATTCTTGAAGAACACTGGATACAACATAACTTGGATAGGAGAGAACAACTAGGCCATGCAAGACAACTATTTGAAGGGATTCAGACAGAAATCAAAGCAGCATACAGGACTTGCCCAACTTACTCAGCAGTATGAATTTATCTAAATGATATAATGTAAAAGAAACAGTCATAGGACCAACTATTTTTAATTTTAATAAGAACATTTAATTGGAGAGTGCAAAATTATTATTGATGTGGATAATGCCCTGAAGATACTTAATATTCTTAAGGTTGCACACCGAAAGAATATTTATGAATAGACTAAAATTTGCCGCTTAACCAACAACTAAACTTCACGCCCAAAAGCCATTCAAGATTATCTAGCAAAGATTACGATTAATCTAGCCTCTGTTGTAGTTATATCCCCAACAAAAGTTTATTTAGCGAGTTTATTTAAACTGTTTAACATGATAGAAAAAATCGTACTAACTGGCGCACCAGGAAGCGGAAAAAGTTCAGTTAATAGAATATTGGAATATGAATATGGCGAGAGAATAATTGTAGAATCTGCGGAGGATATGATAAAAACATTGAAAAGGCAAGGCTATGAAAAACCTTGGGAACTTAAAGATTTTCAAGATAGAGTTCTAAAACTTCAACTTCAAAGAGAAGCACAACTAGAAAAATTTCCAGGAAGAGTCTTTATAGATCGAGGAGTACTAGATCAACTTGCATATTATCAAATTCAAGGAAAGTCTTGTAGCGAGGCACTTCAAATAGTACTAACTGAGCACGAAGGTTATTCCAAAGTCTTCTTGTTAGAAAGAGGAGAAAAATGCGAAAATAATGATGTAAGAAGAGAGACAGCTCAAGAAGCAAATAGACATCAAAAACTTCATTATGAAAATTACACAAATGCAGGTTATAAAGTAGAAAGAATAAAATGGAATGATGATCCTAGTAAAAGAGCGAAAGAAATAATTAAAAGAATGGAGGAAAAAGATGACGGAACTAACTGAACTTTATTGGCTATCAGGGCCATATCCGTCGATTGGTAAACGAGAAGATCCTATAGAAAAGAGAGTTTACAAAAAAGTTTATGAGGAATTTGAGAATAAAAAGTCCTCAGAATTTATGCCATTATATAATGCAGCAAAGATAATTGATGATAAACTAGATAGCCCATGGGCAAGAAATCGCGCAAAAAGATTAATAGACGAAGAAATGGAAAAAGAATTTAGGGACTCTGCTCGGGAGATAATAATTAAAGCTAGAGAAATTGCCGATTGTGAAAAAGTCTCAAAGATCCTTGATTTTGTAAAGGCTAATCCATCAACTCAAAATTGTATCTGTGCAAATTACTATCGTGAAACCTCTTATCTAGGGGATGGAGACTACGGGACTCCCTTGTATAACGAATTCTTCCAGGGACAACAAATAAATGTAGAAAGAAAGAAATTCTTTATTGGACTAACTGGAAAAGTTTGTTTGGAGCAAGGAGTGCCTAAATTGACATTAAACTATCTTAGCTTTCGCTTTTCTGATACTAACTACCATGATAAGAATATTATTTTTGAACATCCCGGATGGGACTCAGGAGGAACCAATAGACCTCTTGGAATTAAAACAGGCATAGATGTTAAAGATTTTCTATCTGAAAAGAGAATTACTTCTGAGATGATTGCAAGGCAAGGTGATGGATTGATAAGACTGATAGGGGAAATAGTCCATGAAATGGAAAAAAGAGACATTCCAACAATGATAGGTCCTTCTAAAGTGCTCTGCGATCCAGATGGAAAACCAACAGATATTTCTCCAAGAGAATAGCTAATTTTAGAAAAATAGGCCATTTAGTTATTTCTTACTAGACTTTAAATTCTTCCACATAAAGTCAAAATAACTTTCAAAAGTTTTCGCTAGTTTCTGATTGTCTATTACAATTGCCTGGGGTGTTTCTTCCCATAGAAACAATGCAACTTTACTAGAGTAGATATTTATTGTTGCGGGAGAATCTACATTTGAAGGCAATATTTTATACTCGCTTAATTTTCCAGGTTTAGAAGGTAAGGCCTTTGAAATTAACCTTGTCTTAATACCCTTATCTTGCTTTAATTTTCTAAATATTGGAGAGTAATAAGGCATTTTTTCACTAAATTGACCTTGGGCACCAAGAACAAGAAGAGAATTATTTTTATCACATTTGTCTAGTATGTCGTTAAAGACAGATTTTAATCCCTTATAGCCGCGATATAATCTTACCTCGTTTCCGGTTTTTTTAAGGATATTTTCTTTTAAGCTAGTTATAACATTCTTTGCTATTTCTTGTTTCTCTGCAAAATAATCGACAATTTTTTTAGGGTCTTCTGGAACAAATGTTGTTCTTTTGTTCTCAAAATATGTGCTTATTACTCCTCTTTTTTCAAGAAGCTTTAATGCTGCATAGGTACTAGACCTATCTAGATTTGTTTCTTTTGCTATATTACCTGCTAAAGATGGGCCAATTCCTAAAAGAGTTAGATAGACCTTAGATTCATTTAAAGTAAATCCTAATTTTTCCAAGTCTGCTTCTTTTGTCATATTAATTATAGGCTATTAGTATTTTTAAGCCTTTCTAATTGATGTAGATTTATCTACACCAAATGTTTATTTATAGATTTTTGTAAAAGAATATATGGAAAACAAAATTAAACAAAAGAATGGAGGTGAAAAAAATGATGAACGAATTAGATAAGGCAATGGCCGGAATTGGAAAAATGGTTGCAAGAGATACATTCATAAAGATTTCTGCCACCAAACCTTTCCACTGGGAATTGTTGGT
>CAZKBE010000027.1:0-10392 GCA_964551115.1 Candidatus Woesearchaeota archaeon | reverse complement strand
TTAATAGATGAAAGCCCACCAAACGTGAACTTTGTTCAGGACGCCCCAACCGGGAGATGACCCCTTTAGTTCACTTAATAGGGCGTAGGAACTGTTAATTCTCCCAAATCAGCAAGGAAAATAAAACAAATCACCCAGGTCTACCATAAAATAACTTGTCATTTGTAGAGCCAGGATAGATATAATCGTTATTATTACTAAAATGCCCCATCCAGTTATCTTTAGTAAAGTGCTTCTTGATTTTTTGAAAAAGTTTTGGCTCAAGTAAATAACTCCAAATAAACCAGTTAAAAGAAAAAGACAGAAAGTAAAAGAACTTAAAATTAGTAAGTTTGTTCTAAATCCAGAGACTCTTATTAGTTGTTTTTGCTGTTCTGTTAAGTTACAAAACTCTTTCTCCTCAAAGGTCATGTTCATCTCCTTGGAATACATTGGACCAAAGATTAGACCCTTACTTTTAAACAAGAGATACTCTGGAAAGGACTTTATTTGGGGTTCACAAGCGATGCCAACGATTTTACAAGCCTGTAAATGTCCTTCTTCATGATAAATTGCAGAAGCCCAGAGTAAAAGCATGATTAGAAAGTATGCTAAAATAATTGTAACAATTGCTAGAAGGATTGGTTTTGTTATTTGATTTTTTTGTTTAATCATTACTCCAATCCTCGGCAAATCCTTCTGCCTGTTTCAAAACTAATTCTGTTGCCATTTTCTCTTTGTCTGGCGGATAACCATATTCTCGAAGTAATCTCTTTATCATAACTTTTAATTTAGCTTGGACACTTTCTCTTATTTCCCAATCAACCGAAACATTTTGTTTTATTAAACGAGTTACTTCTTTTGCTATTTCTGCCAAAACTTTATCACCTAAAATTCCTCTTGCGGAATCATTGTCAGCTAAAGCATCATAAAATGCTTCCTCTTCTCTTGTTAAATTAAGGTTTTTACCTTCACTTTTTTCTTCTCTAACTTTTCTCGCAAGATCAACAAGTTCTTTTACAATTTGTGCAGAGTCAATACTTCGGTTTTTGTATTTCTTTAAAGCTTCATCCAACATTTCAGAGAATTTCCTGCTCTTGATTATATTTCTTCTAAACTTTATTTTTATTTCATCTTCTAGTAACTTTCTCAATGCTTCAAATGCTAGATTTTTGTATTCTATCTTTTGAACGCTAGCTAAAAATTCTTCAGACAGAACAGATATTTCTGGTTTGTCCATATTTAAGGATTTGAATATATCAATTACTCCTTTAGACATAACTGCTTCGGAAATAATTTGTTTTAATGCTGAATCTAAATTTTCTCCACCCTTACCTGAACGGGGACCATCAATTCTAATGAATGCATTTTTTATTGCCTGGAATAGTGCGATCTCGTCATTGATTTTTGAAGCTTCTTCCGAAGGACTAGCTAATGCAAAAGCACCAATTAACAAACTGACCTGTTTAACAAATCTTTCCTTACCTTTGTCTAGAGAGAGAATATAATTCATGGTTGCAGGAACAACTTGCATTCTTTCTTTTGCACTTCCTTTGAAGAAGCTCATGTAATCAAAACCATGTAAAATAGATCTAACAATGTCATATTTTTCTAACATTAGAGATATAGCTTCTTCTTTTTGATAAGCGGGTTTTCCCTTACCTCCATTTGCAGAATAATCTTGGAGAGCAAATTTTAATTCAGAACCAATTCCTAGAAAGTCAACTATTAGTCCACCTTCTTTTTCTTTATAGACTCTGTTTACTCTAGCTATTGCTTGCATTAATCCATGACCTTTCATAGGTTTGTCTACATAAAGCGTAGTAAGACAAGGAACATCAAATCCGGTTAACCACATGTCCCTTACAATTGCCAATTTAAATTCGGAATCTGATTTTTTGAATAAACCTCCAAGCTCTCGTCTTTTCTCTTTTGTTCTTATATGTTCTTGCCATTCTGGGCCGTCTTCAGCAGAACCAGTCATAATAATTTTCATTAATCCTTTTTTATCATCTTTATCGATCCATTCAGGTTTGATTTTAGCAATTCGATTGTATAACTCAACACAAATTCTTCTAGACATACAAACAATCATAGCCTTACCTTCGAAAGTTTCTTGTCTTTTTTCAAAATGTGCAACTATTTCTTTTGCTAAAGCGTTAACTCTTTTTTCCGAACCGATTATTGACTCAACTCTTGCCCATTTACCTTTGGTTTTTTGTTTTTGATAAACCGATTCTTCAGTTTCATCAGGAAACTCTTCTTGTAGTAAATCTTCAACCTCTTTGTCTAATTCTTTCTTATCAAGCCCTACTCTGATTAGTTTAGGTTCATAATAAATTCTTACAGTTCTTTCATCTTCAACGGCTCTTTCAATGTCATAAATATCAATATAGTTCCCAAATACTGATCGTGTACTTTTATCTTTTAAGTCAATAGGAGTCCCAGTAAAACCAATAAAACAGGCATTAGGTAACGCATCCCTCATATATTTTGCTAAACCATATTTTAACTCCCCATTCTTAACTTTAGCCGAGAAACCATACTGGCTTCTGTGTGCTTCATCTGCAGCAACAATTATATTTTTTCTATCAGAAAGCTTTTCCATTTTTCCTTCTTTGTCTAGACCAAATTTTTGTATTGTTGCAAAAATAATTCCCCCAGAAGCTCTTTTTTTTAGTTCGTTTCTTAATTCTTCTTTTGACTGAACTTGTATAGGTGTTTCTCTTAAAACGGAAGTAGAAGTGAATGTTTGGAATAATTGGTCGTCTAAATCATTTCTATCTGTTAAAACAACTAATGTCGGATTGTCTAATTCTTGTTGAACTGCAATCTTTGAAGCATAGAAGGCCATTGTTAAAGATTTTCCAGAACCTTGAGTATGCCAAACTACACCAATCCTTCCATCTTTGTTTATTGCTGAAAGAGTATCTTTAACTGCTTTATTTGTCGCATGAAATTGGTGGTAGCCTGCAATAATCTTTTCTGTCTTTGTTTTAGTTTTATTAAAAGTAATAAAATGTTGAATAATATCTAGCAAGTTTTCTTTCTTGAACATTCCTTCAAGCATTATTTGCAATTGCGGAAGGGCCATATTTTTTGAAGGATGTTCTCCTCTGACTGATTTCCAGGGTAGGAACCACTCTCTTGTTCCAGTAATAGTCCCAGCGTCTGCAAAAGTTCCATCTGAACAAACTAAAACTTCATTGTAATTGAAGATAGAAGGAATTTCTTGTTTGTATGTTTGAATTTGTTTAAATGCTGAATCCATTTTATTTTCTTCTGTTGCGAAGGGATTTTTTAGTTCAATTACAGAAAGAGGCAAACCGTTCACAAAAACAATTAGGTCTGGTCTTCTATGTTTTTCATCTTCTATAATTGCAAACTGGTTAACGACTAAAAAATCATTATTTTTAGGATTTTTGAAATCAACAAGCCACAGTAAATCGTTCTTTATTCCATTTTTAGTTCTGTATTGAACAGGTAATCCTTCTGTAAGGATTTTATGAAATTTTTCATTGCCAGAAATAAAATCTTTGCTTCTAAATCTTAAAATCTTTTTCACAGCCTCTTCTATCGATTCTTTTGGAACATCTTTATTTATCTGTGCAAGTGCATCCTTTAATCTACCAACAAGAACAATATCTTCCCACTTTTCTCTTTCTGGATGTTCAGAATCTGGAGCAATTTCCGAGCCATGAATATAATTATATCCTAAATCTTTTTCAAGTATCTCTATTGCTGCATCTTCAATGTCCTGTTCTACTATTCTTGTCATGTTTTATTTAAGGGTTTTGTGTTTTTAATTCTGTTTATTTTTTAAATGTTCCAATCTGAAAAGCCC
This sequence comes from Candidatus Woesearchaeota archaeon, assembly GCA_964551115.1. GTDB lineage: Archaea > Nanobdellota > Nanobdellia > Pacearchaeales > GW2011-AR1 > CAKZRD01. The sequence continues at coordinate 6,569 of CAZKBE010000027.1, read as the reverse complement.
AATCAATATATTGAAAAAAAGAGTAAATAGTTATCATTAAGAGAGCAATTAAAAAGGCAAGAGTTGCTCTTTTCCATAATTTATAACTCTTGTTGTTCATAACAACCAAGATAATACCGGCTATTATACCAATAATTAAATTGTCCCAATGGCTATTGAATATTTCTGCAAATTTATTTATCATGTTATCAAGCAAGTCCTAATTTTTTAATTTTTTTATAAAACCTTTTTTCATTCTTCAAGAATCTTTTAGGATCTTTTGCATAATTTTCTCCCATCTTTTTAACTTTATCTTCTGATTCTACAATAAGATGACATCTAGAACATACATATTTATATGTTCCCGGAGGTGATGAAAAATAAGACTGAACTCCAACTCGCCCATCTTCTACAAATTCAATTTTACAATGGGGACAAATATTTTTTAATTGATCTAATTTTGTTTTTCTCCTTTCTTCCAAATATCTGTTTAAATCAAATTTTAAATTAAAGCTAAATCTCACTGCAATTGCTCCTGCAATTATTAAAATAAGTATTTGCCACCATTCCATCTTAATTCACTGGCACCCTTATCTCTCCAGACATTAATTTAGGCAATAATGAATCACGAAGTTGTTCTAGATTTTTTGTTTCTTCTTCATTTTTGTAGAGAAATTCAAACAAATATTTAGATATCTCATCAAATTTAATTATAGCAGATTCAGAGGGGATTACTATTTTTGCATTATGAATACTAGATCTAGAAAGATTTGGAACGGAAGATCCTGTATTTGTCATATTCATGGTTTTTATAAAAAAGTATAAATAACTAATTAATTTTTTATTGTTTGTTGAAACATAAAAAGTAGTTTCGAGGGGACAAAAATTTACATAGGAGTAATAAATGGACTCTGGACCTATTTTTCCAGCTCGACCCATAATAATTCCCGGTCCTTCAACAAAATGAGTATTATGAAATCCGCTTAATCCGCCTGAACCAAAAACAGGAATCTTTCCAATTTGTCGATCCCATTCTGGAAGATGCCAACCATACTCTAGTTTAAATAAATTAATTGCTACATCAACTTTCCATCCTTCAGGGATCATTCCCAATTCACTTTCAATCATTTTCCCACCGTTCGATTTGTAAGGTTTACCTTTCTCATTAGGAAATTCAAAATCAACAAACCACTTCTTAAAAATCGCCTGCCCGATTGCTTCGAGAGTTTTATTCATGTTATTATTTAGTTCTATTTTTGCATCGAGAGGGGATAAAATTGAGGCGATGGCTTGTTGCTCTTTAAGAGATTTGGGGAATAGAACATTATGATTTCTCACTATATCTGTTTTAAGATTCCTAAATACAGTTCCATCTGCTATTCCAACCAAGGCCATTCTTTCCTTAATAAAAGTATAATACAAAAATTCGCTATTTACCTTTTCTTTAGGTTTTATTAATAACCACCCATCATGTATCCCTGCATCAATTTTCATAAATTTAGGAATTCCCGGGGTCGCACTATTTGAAACGATTAAATCCCCTGGTTTTACTATCACTGTATTTTTTCTACCCTTTTCTAGAATAAACTCTTTTGTCCAGTCAATATAACGACTAGTTTGGGCAGTAGCATCAGATATCTTAACCCATGGAATACCTGTTGAAGACATAAAGTCATGTATTGGCCTTGGAGAAGCTCCCCTACTAATTGTGGCAAGATCTCCAAATGTTTTTTCTTCCCAATCTTCAGGAATTCTTCCTATTCCCGTTTTTTTGATTTTTGATTTTTGATTCATTCTTTCATATTCTCCAAATATTTTTTTAATTCTTCTTCAGAAGAAATGTTTTTTAATTTATAAACAGATAAATTATTCGGATTAATTATCTTTGTATTTTCTTTATCAAAAATAAAATCTTTTACATTATTAGTAATTAAATAATCATTTCCATATTTTTTATGAGTCTGCAAAATCATTATATCTTTTATGTCATTCTTTTTTATTATTTTTTTATTATTTTTTAAATCTTCAAATTCTTTTGATTCTTTTTCAGATGCAAAAACTCCATGTCCTAATCTAGAATGACCCAAAACAAAACCTCCTAAATTCTCTTTAAATTCAGAAGACTTACTCAATCGAGACTCAAAATTGCCTATTTCAGTATCCTGAACATCTGTTTTTGTGATTTCTACAAATTCTTTTTTAGATAATTCTTCTAACTCTTTTATTTGTTCGTAATAGATCCTTTTATCTTGTCCATCTCTTAAAATACAATTTGTATCAAAAGTTAGTTTAATTGTCATTTTTCACCCCTTCCTCTTTTTCAATAATCACAACAATTTTTTCAAACTCTTTTATCAAAACCTCAATACAATTAACAATTCCAAGGTGTTTGTTATAACTGAAAAAATCAACTTCGGAGATCTTCATAGGATATCTCGGAGCGTTCCAATGAGGAAATGTGATCAAGGACAAGATATACAACTTCATTCCAACCAAAATATAATCAATTTTATCCTTTAGATAGTCTTCTTTAGTATATTCTTCTAATGGAATCTTTCTTATACCTCTTCCAATTAAATGTAATAGAAATTGTTTAATATTTCTTTTTGTTTTCCTATCTCCAATCTTTTTTGTTAATTTTTTAAGAGAATCTTTAGATTTGAGGGCCTTATCTAATGTGTCAATCAAATTTAATAAAAAATTAATCTCTTCTCGGGAAATTTTTCCCAAACCTTTTTCATCTTGAGTTAATTTTTCTAATCCTTTTTTTGAATCTTCTAATGAATGCTTCTTATCTTCTAAAGAGTTTATCAGATCAAGTATTAGATCCAAGTCATCTCTACTCGAAGTCTCCCTCTTCAAAACCCTCACAACAAAATCGTGTCCAAAGATTGTTTCGGAGGTCTCCTTTCCAGAAAACAAATAAAAGCTTTTCAGTAATTTTTCATATGCTTGCTCTAAATGATAAACTGAACCAGCAATAAATCCCATTTCAAAAAGAATCTGTGAGATGTCAATATCTTGTTTTGCGACTATTAACCACTTTTTGGCTATTTCCTTATTTTCTTGAGATACTTTTGCATATTGATTAATCTTTTGCATTAGTTTCTCAAAATTAACATAATCTTTTTCTTTTAGCATGATTTACATCCTCCAGCCCAAATTTGTTAAATTCTTCTTAATCTCCTCTTCTAGCTTATCACTTTCTTTAAATTGTTCAGAAAGTTCTTTTGTCAATCTTTTCATCTTATCATCAAAAGGTTCTCCGTCATCTTCAACTTCTTCTGTACCGACATATCTTCCAGGGGTTAAAATGTGCTCGTGCTTTCTTATTTCTTCTAGTTTAACAGTTTTACAAAATCCTTGAACATCTTCATACTTTCCATCTTTCCCATTCTCAAGTTTTTCTTCATTCCAAGAATGATAAACATCTGCAATTTTACCTATGTCTACTTCAGTAAAATCTTTATTCCTTCGGTTAATCATAGTACCCAGATTTCTAGCGTCAATAAAAAGAACTTCCCCTTTTCTTCTACTTTTATCTTTTCTTACAAACCATAAACAAGCTGGAATCATTGTATTATAGAAAAGTTGACTAGGAAGAGCAACGATACAGTCTACTAAATCTGCTTCAACAATATTTTTTCTAATTTCTCCTTCTCCCGAGCTATTAGAAGACATAGAACCATTAGCCAAAACAAAACCTGCAACACCTTTTGGAGCTAAATGATAAATAAAATGTTGAACCCATGCAAAATTTGCGTTTCCAACAGGTGGAATTCCATATTTCCATCTTTTATCTTCTTTCAAACTTTCTCCACCCCAATCTGAAATATTAAATGGGGGATTAGCTAAAATGAAATCTGCTCTTAAATCTGGATGTTTATCTTGACCAAAACTATCTCCTAAAGCAATTTTGTTATTGTCAATATGTCTAATTGCTAGATTCATTTTACACAATCTCCAAGTTGTTGGATTTGATTCTTGTCCATAAATAGAAACAGCATCCAATCTTCCTTGATGCTCTGCAATAAACTTTTCAGATTGAACGAACATTCCTCCAGAACCACAGGCAGGATCGTAAACTCGGCCCTTGTAAGGTCTTATCATATGAACTAGAGTCTTAACAATAGATTTTGGAGTATAGAATTGCCCACCTTTCTTTCCCTCAGCATCTGCAAACTGACCTAAAAAGTATTCATAAACTCTTCCCAGAATATCTTTGCTTTTACTTTCTTTATCACCAAGACCGATTCCGGAAATTAAATCAACCAGTTCTCCAAGTCTTTTCTTGTCTAAATCTTCTCTTGTGTAATTTTTTGGAAGAATGTCTCTCAAGGAAGGATTTTCCTTTTCAGTTATATCCATTGCATCATCTATAATCTTTCCAATTTCCGGCATCTTTGCCTTACTTTGAATAAAACCCCATCTTGCTTTTTCAGGGACCCAGAAAACATTTTCAGCCAAGTATTCTTCCTTATCTTCTGGATCTGCATTTTTTTCTTTAGAAAGAGTCATATGTTTTTCTTCGAATGAATCAGATATATACTTTAGAAATATCAAACCGAGAACAACATGTTTGTACTCTGCAGCATCCATATTACTTCGCATCTTATCTGCAGCTGCCCAAAGTTTCGCTTCAAAACCCATGTCGCCGTTAGTTTGTGCCACGTTATCTACTAACCTCTTTTCTTTTTAAACTTGTGTTACTACATTTTGTAATCTTCATTTTTTAGACCACAACTTTTTAGATTTATTTACAGATTTAGGTTCTTCACCCTCTTTCTTTGTTAGTTGAGGAGCAAAATGCGCAATAGTATTTTTACAATTAGGGCAAATTCTAGAAACATCATCTACTTCACCCACTTTACTTGGAGGTTTTCTTAAGAAAGCTTTGTCACAAATTACACATATTGTAAATACTTTTCCTGTTCCACCCAATGCAGCCTCTAAAGGAATGTCTCCATCGTACTTTTTACCGATACCACCTATATCAATCCTATTGAAGCCTATTGCTCGAACTATGGCTTTTTCAGCAAAATGTTTTATAGAAGGGTTATCCCAAGGATTTTCATGAATATGATCCTTCATAGCATTATAAATTACTTCATCAATTTTCACAAGTTTATCCTTGCTCTTCTTTGCCATAAGTATACTAAAAGTATACTATTTATAAGCTTTATTGTGTTCAGAATTATTCTTTTTTTCTAATCTTCTCTTGGATATGCTTTGGGAAATCTGAATCTTGCCAATACAAGGCTCTTTTTATTTCGTTAATTCCAGAAAGCCAATTACCAACTTTTATTTTTCCGTGATTTATTTTCAAATGCTCATCTTTTGTTAGTTCCAACAAATTAGTAAAGTCATCATTTATTTTTTTATTGTCGATATGATGTACTTCTGAATTAAAGGAAATCTGGGAATTGGTCTTTGTTCGATAAATATATCTATGAAGAGGTTCATTATTACTAGTAAACTTCAAGTATCCTGTTTTTTCATCATACCAAATTCGGTCTTTTCCATATTGAAGCCCATATTTTTCCTTGGCAGCTTCTATTTCTTTTTTGGTTGCTAAAATTTCTCCCTCTGCAAATTCATTCCTCTTTTTTATGTCTTTTTCTTTTTCAAGTACTTTTCTTTCTTCATAGTTTATCTTTGCATCCTTTAATTTAATTTGAGTAATTCTCTTAGATTGTCTTTCTAATTGCTTCTTTAGTTCTTCTTCCAGTTTTTCTCTTGCTCTTCCCTTGCTTTTTTCTATTTCTTCTTTCAGAGAAGCTATTTCTACAGCTGCTTTTCCAATTGTTTCATTTAATTCTTGCAATGCTTTCTTATCGGACTCAATTTTTTTATCTAACTTACCAAGTTCATCTTTTGCTTCATCCCGTTTATTTTCATGTTCTCGTCTTTCTTTTTCTGCCTTATCTGCTCCTTGCTTTTTAAATTTCCAGTAAGATACTAGAATAATAACTAAAACTAAAACTACAAAAGAAGTCCATAAAACTTTCAAAGTTGATGAACTCATTAGACATTTTTCACTAGTCCACCGATCAGATTTACATTCGAAAGTACAAGAATACGCTTCCCCAAAGCCCTTTGAGGAAGGTAGCACACATTTATTTGTTACATTACAAAGGGTAGTGTTTCCCTTACAGATTCCGTCGAAAGAACCACATTCATTATTTGAATTACAAATTCCCGAACCACATTGATTATTATTCCCACAAGTTATTCCGTCTTTTAAACATTCAACACCGGAACAAGTTTTGCATTTTCCAGATTCAATGAATCCAGATTTACATTCAAATTCACAAGAGGCAATTTCTCCGAAGGATTTAGATTCTCTAGTCACACATTTTTTGTTACACAAAGAAAGACCATTTGAAGCACAATCATCTCTAAATTTACTACAAACACCCATCCCACTACAAATTCTGGAACCACATATTGAATCTTCTGTGCAGTTTTCTCCATCATTTAAACCATCACAAACCTCTCTTTCGCTTTGACGCATTTCTTTTTTTAAGACTAGGGAGGAGTTGATGAAAGTATAAGTTATAGAATCGTTTTGGAAATAATTTTGTCCCCAC
>CAZKBE010000026.1:9980-10393 GCA_964551115.1 Candidatus Woesearchaeota archaeon | reverse complement strand
ACTTCAGAGAGTTATTGGAGATCTGGAAAGAGCAACTTGTTTAAACGCCCACTCCCAGAATCGAACTGGGGAGCCCCGAAGGGCCTGGATTTCAAGTCCAGTGCAATACCATTATGCGAAGTGGGCACAAAGTTTGAAATCTTAGAGAGTTTTTAAGTTATACGGTTTTAGTAAATATAATCTGCATTTCAATAAAAAAAATTTAGGGATTTGTTTAGAATGAATTGATCAGTAGGATTTTACTAAATTATTAAAGAAACCGGGAGGAATATTAATGTAGTAAAGAGATACGCGAGATTTATAGGAGAAAAGGAAAATAGTAAAAGTAAAACTATCTTCATCGTTCGATTTTGAGTAACCTCGAGCTAAACTAAACCAAGCTTAGTTTCATTCTCGAGTTTTTAAATTGAACT
>CAZKBE010000026.1:0-9970 GCA_964551115.1 Candidatus Woesearchaeota archaeon | reverse complement strand
TCACAGTTCAACTAATCACGCAGATGCGATTAACCGAATAATGAAGCTAAGCCTTCAGCTGCTTCAGCTTTTGGCTCTTCTTTCTTCTTTTCTTCCACTGGTGCTGCTGTACTAGCTGCAGGTGCTGCTGATGCAAGAACTGCATTAGCTAACTGCTCGTCAATATTCACGCCAGATAAAGATGCAACAAGGACTTTAACCTTGCTTTCATCAACTGTCGCGCCTGTTGCAGAGATAACTTTCTTCAAGTTTGCTTCTGAAACTTCTTGACCTAGTTTGTGCAACAAAAGTGCTGCATATATGTATTCCATTTATTGTGTTTCTCCTTCTTTAGTTGGAGTTTGAATTAGATTTGCAAGTGCTTTCTCATGAACCATTGCTTTTCCTAAAATTAAAGGTAATGTTTCTTTTGCTACAAAATTTAATGAAACTGCGAAAGCCAAACTTCTTGAATATTTTTCCACTAAATCAACAAGAGTAGATTTTTTATCAATCTTAATACCAACATATACCTTACCATCACTAAATGCTGCAATAGGTTCTAAACCGATTTCAAAAGGAGTTATGTCCAATTTTGCTAAAATAGAAACTTTCTCTGAAGAGATTTTTTCTCCTGCTTTAACAAATAGAGTATCTTTTGCAATAGCTATCTTTCCACCTTCTACCTTTGGTTGAAGTCCTACAGCACTTAAAGCAGAAATGTCTGGTCCTGGAGCAAGACTTGTTGGTCCAGCTTTAACCCAAATATCTTCTGTTGCTTCTTGTCCTTCCCTTGCCTTTGCAGGTGCTTTATTATCTGCTAAAATTCCACTTAATTTGAATGCGTCTTCATCGGAAAAGATCAACGCATAATCAGAAGTAATGTGAGGAACTAAAGATTTAAACTCCTCATTCTTTGCATGTTCTAGGGCAAAATCAATAAGACTTTTCTTTGCAACTTGAACAGTAGCTATTTCTCTTATTTTCTTTTTAATATCCTGGAATTGGGCAGACTTCAAGTTCTTTATAGAACAAACCAGGATAGTCTTTTTAACTAATAGTTTAGCTAAGTCTTTAACAACTTGCTTTTTCTTTTCTGAAACGTGAGTTTTAGTTGTCATATTTAACTCTTACCGCAGGAGTCATTGTGAATTTAATTAGAATATTCTTTAAATTATCTTTCTTTTGAGGAAGTAAATCGATAACACCTTTAATTGCAGCATTTATATTTTCAATTAAGTCTTTATCAGACATATCTTCTTTTCCAACTCCAATCTTAATAACTTTTTCTTTTGTTCTAATCTTAACAGACTTTTTCATTTTTTCAATCAGCTTCTTTAAAGTATCTTCATCTTCCTTAACAACAATACCTAATTGAGGCGAGGGCATTCTTCCTGAAGGACCAAGTGCTCTACCAAATTTAGTTGCAACCATTCCCATTAAAGGAGCTGCTGCTATAAACATATCATATTTCTTTGCAAGTCTTTTTGCATCTCTTAGGTTTTTATAGCTCTCAAAAGTATCCTTTAGAATTACATCCACTCCCTTAACATTTGTAGTCAAGAATGCTGCAATTTGTCTTTCATAAGCATTAGGAATTTGAACAAAAGAATTTAGCGATTCTTTTCTACTATCAAATTTTTGAAGATTTAAAACAACATCCACTGTCTGAATAAATTTTCTTTTTTCAAAAGTTCTTAATTTTTTCAAAGCTTCTTCTACTGTTATATAAACAGGTTCATTTTGTCCAGGAGCAGACATTTCTTCTTTAACTGGAGATTTAGCAAGAGGTTTATCTTTTATAACTGCCTTTTTAGTAGCTTTCTCTTTAGAAACAACTTTCTTTTCTTTAATTTCTTTTACTTTTTTTTCCATTTTTTATAAACCGCTTAGAAGTAACTTTTCAGTATCTTCCACACCCATTTGGGCTCCTAAAGTCAAGGACGCGGTGGTCTGTGATAATTAGTTATGTTTTGGAGGGTTTTTAAAGACTTCGGTTTTAATCTTTAGTCTCCTTCTGAAAAATTAGGGCCTACAAATTTCCTCATAGTATTAAGATAGGTACTAGGAAGATAAACCGTTGTCTTGGCAGAATAAACTCCTCTCTCTTCCCTATTAATATCCCTATCAATTACCCAAGATAGATTCAAAAAATATCCAACTCCCTGAATTTGAAAACCAGTGGATAAAATACTATATCCCACTTCATCCCTTGTTCTTCGGTCTATTCCAAGCTCTAAATGAGCTCTCCTAAAATTCAACTCAGCAGGACCATACTGCTTGTAATCTCCTTCAAGTCTATTTACTCCTTCTAAAAAACTCAATATAGTAAGTTTATCAGACTGAGTTTTTGGTGGAAGTGTCCTTAAATCCCAAAATCGAGGGTTACCATCTAAATAACCTACCACAAATGGAACCTTAGCCGCATTTAAAAATAAATCTTTCAGTGTAGAATTATATTCTTGCAAGGTTTCAAATTCGATTCCCTTATTCTGTCTAATTTTAAATAAATTTTTTTTATCCATATAGAATTTTAAGACATTTGACTTAAAAGGATTAGTGTACTAGATTATGCATATTTCTCTTGCCAAAAATAAATCTGATTATGCCGCAAGACCACTATAGGACATAAATACTTAAAAAGGGAAAAGGAATTTAAGAAATATGGCACAACTAGTAGCATTATTATCTAAAGGAGAAGGAACATGGGGACAGGTTGCAGGTTTAATCAAGAAAGGAAAATGGGATAAGATTATTCTTGTTGGAAGTAGTTTTGCTAAAAATTTCAATGTTGAGGGTGCTGAATATGAGATGGTCCAAGTAGAACTAGGCAACCCCTTAGTTGATCTAAAGAAAGAGATGGCTGAAAAATTAAAACCACACTTAAATTCCGATTTTAGTTCTGAAGTTGCTCTTTCGATTGCATCTGGGGAAGGAAAAGAACATATGGCTTTAATTTCTGCATTACTTTCTATTCCCGTCGGTGTAAGATTCACTGCCTTGACTAAAGAAGGAATCGTATTCTTGTAAAATGAGCATACTTAATTTGACTGTTTTTGATAAATTATCTGAGGAAGAAATAAGAAAAGAGATAGGAGACTTAGAACGTGGTGGATATTTATTTGAACCTTCTAAAAATGTTGGCCCTGTATTGATTTATGGGGGGAATAGAGTTATCTTTACTTCTAAACCCGAAAGTCCAAGGATAGTAATGAATCATCTTGTGGCTGAAAAGTATAATGCATCTTACATCTCCCTTCCAGCTCAAGAGATTATAGACTTCTTTGAAAAACCTGAGAAAGATAATTTAGTTATGCAACTAAAAACGGTTGGGATACACTTAAATATAACCGACTTAGAAAATACTTTAGAACTAATCTGTTTGGGGGTATCCCTAGATAAAAAAATATTTGAAGAGCCCATTGAAGAACAATATAGTGACTCCATTCGGCCAATACCATCAATAACTAGGATGACTAATTTGCGTAGATGTCCTAAAGGAAGACCTGCAATATTTGATGAAAGTGTAACGGATTCCCAACTAGACGATATCCTGAAGAGCCAAGGTAAATATTCTCCTTAAATTTCTAATGGAAAAATAAGAGCGGGTTGTTATTTCAAGTATTAACTCCTTATTTTAACAAAAATAGTGTAAAAAATATGAAAATCTAACTAAACGTTCTTAATTTTCATTTCTTTTTTGCTCTTCCCAATCAAAACTATTGAACTTCTTTCGACATTTCCTAGAATCTTCCAAGGTTTTTCTGCTTTGTCTAGATTCGAATTCAATTCTTTTAACAATTTCTTAGCAAAATCTTGAATTTGTATAAACCAAGGCATTTTATCATATCCCATTCTTTCTCTAGCATATCCGATAGAAGTATAACCCTTAACGTGTACAAAATCCGGTTCAGATTTTTTTATTAATCTTGCATATTCTAAAATATTCTCAGAAGTCATATTTGTAAGAGAATTTAATACTGCTTTTGGATCTTTTCCCTCAGAAACTAATGTCAGCCTTATGCATCTGCGACACTTTCCCTTTAGATCTTTAATTATATCTAATGTTTTATTAAATCTTTCCCAAGAATCTTTTCTTAAGGGATTGTGCCATTTAATAAATAATTTTTTGTTGGGGGCATTTGTTGAAAGAGTTAATTGTGTTGGAAGAGAGTTTTCTTTTTCTAATTTTAAAAGCATGGAGGGATTTTGTCCATTTGTGACTATGAATGAGACTGCATTTCTACTTCTTATCAATCTTATAAGCTCTGGAAGTTTTGGATACAGAGTTGCCTCACCAGATAAAGATAGTGTATATAACGAGGGTTCAAAAGATTTTTTTAAAAGTTCCTTGTTGGTTTCTTTTCTTCCGCCAAATCCGTGTAAAAGTTCTTTCCGTTCTTTTATAATCCCTTCAATTAACTCAATAGGCTCATCAAACTTCTTTATTTTATTGCCTAAATTCATTTCTATGGGTCTCCAACAATGCAAACACCTATTATCGCAGTTCATTACGCAAGGAGAGAATTGACAACACCTAGAAGAATCAATTCCATAGAACTTTTGTTTCCAACATCCCTCTCCTCCCCTAAGGGAGCTTTTTGTATAATTGCAGATCTGAACGGCACCACCGACGCCATAGAGACCATAACTCTTTTTTTTTAGGCTGTTTTTTATATTGTCTGTCAGCCCATCAGAAATTTTTACCATAAATTAAAAAATAAAATGCTATTTATATAGCTTCAGATTTACTTCTTTTTCTTTGCTGCTTTCTTAGCTGCTTTCTTAGCAGGTTTTTTTGCAGTTTTTTTTGCTACCATTTTTATTAATTCCCCTTCTTTTAATTAAAAAATTTAATACAAGTTAGTTTAAATACTTTTCTTTATTTTAAAAATCTCGCAAATAACCATCCAAAAATTATTAGAAGAAAAATTATCCCCACCGTCGATAAAATAAATTTATAGATTTTTTCAGATTTTGATTTAGATTTTGTGATTGAAAGAATTAACAAATAACTAAATCTTCCACCATCTAAAATTCCTAGAGGCAACATGTTAAACATTGCAACAAAAAAGTTTATTAGAGCAATCCAATAAAATAAATATCTAATAAATTCTGCTGTATCGACGTTATATTTAGCTTTATAGTAAACTGAAGGATCTTTATACTGAATAAATCCTACAAATTTTCCTAAAATAGTTTTCTTTTGAATGGCATTACTTGTGATTCCTAAGAATCCTTTTGAAGAATTTAATGGATGTTCAGCCAAAACTATTCTAAATTCTTGTTCTTTATCTAAAATCATCGTCGTTAAATTTATTTCTTGTCCTGGAAATTTATTTGAGATTTTTTCTTGAAAATCTTGGATAGTAGAAACTTTTTCTCCATCTATGCTTACAATTGCTCCGTTCAATTCATTTCTAATAGCTGGATAATCTAAATAAGCTACCAAAATCGCCCCATCCAGAAGAGTTTTATTTTGATTTAGGATGTTATAAAGTCTTTGAGTTATAAAATATTCTCCATCATCTGTGATTAACTTCACTAATTCTTCTGAAAAATTCTCAAAAGAAAGAATTTCTGAAGTATTAATTGTTGTTTGAACATAACCTGAGAAAATATATCCTGCAGGAGCATAAGATAAATTAAAAAAGATTATTAGACCTACAAAGAATATAATAGCAAATAAAAGATTAGCAAAAACTCCTGCTCCCAAGATAGCCATTTGCTCTGAATTGGATTGCTTCTCAAAGGTATTTTTATCTTCTTCTACAAAAGCCCCTAATATTGGTCCTAAAAAGATAAATCCTGTAGATTTTATTTTTACTCCAAAGGTTTTCATAAAAACTCCATGTGCAAATTCATGAACAATGGCAACTATAGCTAAGGCAATAATGAAGTAACTAAAATAAAAATTAGGGAAAAAACTCTCCATACCAAATAATTTTGGAAAATAGGGGATTAGAGGAGCTATTGGGGGAGCACCATTTGTTGCTGCAATGATCTGTTTTGGAGATTTTATATATGCATAGGCATTTGTAGCCAATAGAAATACAATAGAAACCATAAGTAACAAACCAATTATAATTACTAAATATTTTATCGCACGAATTACTTTGGAATATTTAGTTGAAAAGTTATCTATCGCCTTCATTCCAAGTTTTGTTCGATATAAATAAATTAAACCTTCTCGTTTTAGATTTTTCCGATTATTAAACAAGAACAAGGTTATACCTATGCAAAATACCACTAAGAATATCAGGTCTACTATTAAGATTTTATCCATTTATATCTACTTCTTTTTTATTGCTCTAAATGATTTTGATTTACAACGCCTACAAGCAACCTTGCCGGATAAAATCCTGCCAGGTTCCATTCTTATCTTTTGTTTACAAACTTTACAAAAAAAGACATTTTTAAACAATCTTTTTTGAGCTGTTGGAATCTTTGCAGCCATATTAATTTGTCCGTTTTAAGAGTTTAGTTCCTTCAATATCCCAATATTCAACGTTTGATCCATCTGATAACTGGTCCTTTAATTCTTCAGGGATAGCTAATTCAAAATTCTCAAAACTTTCTAAATCCATCAAACTTACAGTTTCTCCCATTAAAGATAACACTTGTGCCTTCCTCTTATCAATCATTGGAACTTCAAATCTCTCATGTCCTGGACACATAAATACTCTCTTTTTACCAGTCGTTGCTGCTATTGCTTCAAAACGACACTTACTTGCCCCATGTTTTCCTGTTTTGGAGATATCCATCGTCTTTACAAGAAATGCTTCACCATCTACAAATATATAACTGCCTAGTCTCAATTCATGTGCATTTATAATCTTTAATACCATGAAAACTTGAAATTGGCTTGATTTATAAAGTTATTGTTTGGACCTTAATAAACAACAAACTTAAAAAGCATCAAGTCCCATTTTTAAACATGACAATTCAAAAGAAAGATTTTGTGGAAATCGAGTTTAGCGCTAGTATAAAGAATGGTGAAATATTCGATACTACAAAAAAAGAAGATGCAAAACGGATTGGAATAAAGGAAGATGGCCTAAAACCCTTGATTATTTCCGTAGGTTTTGAGATGGTTGTTCCAGGACTTGATAAAGACCTACTCGGAAAAGAGATTGGAAAAGAATATGTTTTAGAAGTTTTATCTAAGGACGCTTTTGGAAAAAGAGACTCTACTTTGGTTCAAATGGTTCCATTAAAAAATTTTGCTGAACAAAAGGTTATGCCTCAAAAAGGAATGCAGTTTTCTTTAGACGGTAGACTTGCAAGAGTTTTATCTGTTTCTAGCGGAAGAGTTCTAGTTGATTTTAACAACATCTTGGCTGGAAAAGATGTAGTATATAAATATAAAATATTAAGAAAAATAGAAGATAAAAAAGAACAATTAGATGCCTTGCAAGAGTTCTTCTTTAGAAGAAAGTTTGATTCAGAGGTTAGAGAAAAAGACATTGTAATCAAAATAAACAAAGAATTTGCACCATTGTTCGAATTAATGAAGAGAAGGTTTGAAGAAATGTTAGACCGAGGAATTTCTATGAGTTTAGTAGAAACTAATAAGGCTAAATAAAATAGAATCTTGGCCTACAAATACTTATAAATAGATAGTTACTATATTTTATATGGCATATAATGAAAATCAGGGGGGATATAATCACAATTCTGAATTAGACAAGGAATTAGAAGAATTATTAAAAAAACAAAATGCTAGAATAAAGGTTATTGGAGTTGGTGGTGCAGGCAATAATACAGTTTCTAGAATGAGAGAAGTAGGTATTAAGGGCGGAGAAATAATTGCGGTGAATACTGATGCACAAGATTTACTTTATTCAAATGCGGATCAAAAAATTTTAATTGGAAGGGAGATCTCAAGAGGACTGGGAGCAGGCTCAAACCCAAGAATTGGAGCTGAAGCAGCTAAAGAGCAAGCACAAGAAATAAAGAAAAAATTAGAAAATTCAGATATGATATTTGTTACTTGTGGCCTTGGAGGAGGAACTGGAAGTGGAGCAGCCCCAATAATTGCCGAGATTGCTAAGAAGAGTGGGGCACTAACAATTGGAATTGTAACTCTGCCATTTACTGTTGAAGGTAAAAAAAGAATCGAGAATGCTATGGAGTCATTAGAAAGAATGGAATCCGTAGTAGACACATTGATTATTATTCCAAATGATAAATTACTTGATATTGCGCCAGATTTACCCTTGCCTACTGCTTTTAAAATTGCCGATGAGATATTAACAAACTCCGTAAAGGGGATTACTGAACTAGTTACACGATCAGGTTTAGTAAATCTAGATTTTGCAGATGTGAAAGCAATAATGTCTAATGGTGGCGTTTCATTAATTGGCATGGGAGAGGATGATTCTAGCAATCGTGCAGTAGAAGCTGTAGAAAAAGCTTTAACAAATCCATTACTCGATGTAGATGTATCTAATGGAACTGGCGCACTAGTTAATGTAATCGGTGGAAATGATCTCACATTGGCAGAATACAAGAAGATAATGGAAATCATCGGTTCTAGATTATCGCCAGATGCAAAATTAATTTCAGGAGCTCAGATTTCTAAAGACCTCGAAGGAATGATTAGAGTAATGGTAATAATTACAGGCGTTAAGAGCTCTCAAATTAGAGGCGAGAGAAAACCCTTAGAAGAAAAGAAGAGAGATGAGATGTCAGAAGAGTTGGGAATTGAATATTTGAGTGAAGAGTAACCTTTAAAAACAATTTATTCTATTTAGTTTAATGGTTAAGATAAAACATTGGTTGTCTAGTCAAAAAAGCCAATATGTTCGACTTTGGAGAATAATGAAAAAGCCTTCAATGGATGAATTTAAGATGATCTCTAAAGTTTCTGCGATAGGAGTACTTTTACTAGGACTTGTAGGATTTATAATTAATTTAATGGTAAGTTTAGTTAAGTAGTTTTAATACAAATCCTTAAATAACTCTTAGTTTAGATTCATAAATGGTTGAATCTAAAATTTCTGCTGGGTCTTATGATTTAAATAAATTCCTTTTTGGAGGATACGAAACAGATATAATTACTACCCTTTATGGTCCTGGAGGAAGTGGAAAGACAAATCTTTGTACTCTTGTAGCCGTTTCACAAGCAAAAAAAGGGAACAAGGTTGTTTATGTAGACACTGAAGGAGGATTTTCTACGGAGAGGGTATTCCAAATTTTAAATGAGCCAAAAGAAAATTTAAATAAGATATTGGATAATATTCTTTTACTAAGACCTACATCATTTAAAGAGCAAGAAAAAGATTTTGAAAGACTATTACAATATGTCAAACAAGGAGGAATATCTTTAATTATTATAGACAGCATAGCTATGCTTTATCGCCTTGAACTCGCCGATGCAATTAAATCTAAAGAAGACTCTAAGATAAAGGAAGTGAATAGCAACCTTGCAACCCAATTAAGAAAACTAAATGAGATTGCTAGAAAAGAAAGAATTCCGGTTGTTATTACAAATCAAGTTTATTCATTATTCATTCAAGGAGAAAACAATTTTGATGAAGAAAGACAAGTCTCGATGGTTGGAGGAGATTTATTGAAATACTGGTCTAAATGTTTAATTGAACTTAAAAGAGGAAATAATCGTAGAACTTTAATTTTAAAAAAGCATAGATCTTTGCCAGAAAAATCCATGGATTATGAAATTGTTAATACGGGCATAAAAAGAAAGGGCTGGATTTAAGGCAAGGGTGTAGAAAGGATTTTTTGCCTTCTTATCTCGTAATGATTATCAGCATATAGCCTGCCAGTCGCAATTCTTGCACTAGATCTGTAATGAGTAGCCATAACCATATTGTAGGCTATAGTCTCATCGGTAATTTGATGTCTTGGCCAATCAAAATCAATAACATCTTTCCAATCCTTTAATTTCATAATGAGATAAAAAGAATGTTACTTTTAATTCTTTCGCTTCTTCAAATTCTCAAACAACCAATTGAAGTATGGCTTTTGC
>CAZKBE010000025.1:0-10495 GCA_964551115.1 Candidatus Woesearchaeota archaeon | reverse complement strand
CTCTTAGAAGAGTGTATCCTCTATCTAAAACAACCCCAAAAGTAGCATTCTAACAAAAAAGAATATAAGAGGGGGATAAACCGAAGTTTTTCCCCCAAGCGTTTGACCGAAGTCAAAAGATTCAACCGAAGTTGAATAATATACTTAAGAAAGCAACATATAAAAGACTTTGCCTTTCTGGCTTTTCGACAAAAAACTCAAAAGTCTGGTAGTTTTTGGCTCTCACCGAAGTATTACTACTTTTACTCCTTTTTAATTACAAATTAGCAAGACTTTTAAATCAATAAATGCACCAAAAGACCATGGAAACAATACTAAGTGCAAGATTCCCAATCAATCCAAAATCCTCAAGAAACCAAATTCTTGAAATTTATGCTGATTGGATATCTAAAAATATGCATTTTAATGATCTTGTAGGTCTAAAGTCAGAAAGTTTAATTGAATCTATCAAAGATCCAAAACTAGAATTTAGTCATTGTCAGGAAGGTTTATTTTTAGAAAAATTGCTTCTAGACGGAGATCATATGCAAGGGCTTGCTATAAACTTTTGTCATTCTCTAAGAGATAGGGGAGAAGCAATTGCAATTAAAATGGGCTATAATCAAAAAGATGCTCTTAGCGAGATAGGAGTTTCTTTGGAAAAGGCTTCTTCAAAAAGATTCTCAAGAACAAATTTGTCCATAAAAAAGCCAATTCTTATAACGAATTTAGTACAAAAACTTCCTTTACACGCAGATGATGGCATACCTATTCAAGTAGAGCCTCATTTTTTGCAAATTTCAGACCACGAGTTTATAGTAGATTATATCACTGGAAAAGCAAGAAATACCTTGCCTATTGTATATCTTAGTAAAACAAATAAAGAAGGAACTACGATGGTAAATCCTATTGTAATTGCTAAATCTTTATCTGGCTTAGCACATGTATTTGTAGAACCAACTACTTCTTTTGGAAATGAATTAATAAAAAGGATACCAAGAGAACTTGCTTGTTTTAATGGAGGAATAAGAGTATACTGGCCAGAAGGAAATGATAGAACAGATAGGTTTTGGATAAAACAAGAACAAGGCTCATTTAAGCAAGATCTATCCCAAGATATTCTTTCATATATTGTAGAAAGAACAAAGAGTATGTCTTTAGGTGGCTGTACTGATTATTCCATTAGAAGTTCTAGAGCCTCTCAAAAATTTCAGACAAGACTTGCCGAGTTAAAAAAACAAGGCAAAGAAGGTAAGGATTTAATTGAATTATATGAAGTAGAATTAAATCAAAAAGAAGGGTTAATTAGAAATCTTGAAGAAAGAGCCGGGAATTTAGAACTAAACCTTGCAGAATCAACTGAAGAACTTGAGATACTAAGAACAAATATGCGTACTATGAATGAACAAAATATCTCCCCTGGCGAAATAAGTGTTTCTAGCCAGGATGTAGTTTTAGGAATTCAAAATTTACTCGATCAGTCTTCTTCTATGGCTCCTTATCAGAGGATTAAATTAGAAAGATTTGTTTCGGGGAATACTCAGGCACTAGAAGAGGAACTAAGGTTAAGAGAGCAAGAAAAAAGAGAGATAACTGCTTCATTTAAGACCTATGATAGAATGAATGCCCATAGAAGACAAATTCTAAATACATTTGGTTACGATTTAACCCAAGATGGGGCTCATTACAAAGTGTTTAAGATAGATGCGCCACAGATCTTTATGACTATTTCAAAGACTCCCGGAGATGATAGAGCCGGAGGAAAAATCGTTTCTCAATTTAATAAGACTTTCTGGAAAATTGTTTAAAGAGAGATCTAACATTTAAGATATCTCGTAGAAAGAAAATGTTAACACTGAACCCAAGGGTTTAAATAACAAAGAGAAATAAAATTATTATGGAAAAGAAAACAGCTTTGAAAACAATTTTGATTATTTCTATTGCGGGAATGTTATTCTCAGGTTACCTAAGCTATACTGAATTATTTGCTGGTTTTTGTGGCGCTAGTACACTTGGTTTAGGAAGTTGTACTAATGTTCTTCAAATACCTGCATGCGTATATGGATTCTTCATGTATTTAGTAGTTTTTGTTGTTTCTTTGCTAGGTCTAAGAAGCAAGAAATAGTTTAATTTTACTTAATTTGTGTTTAGCATTAATCCAAAAAGCTTTAAAACCTAGAATTAATTCTTAGTTAAAAGAGTTCTGATAGTTTATAATGCCAAACAAAAGATTAAACCTGGAAAAGATAAATGAAACACTCCTAGAAGTAGAAAAAAGATGGCCAGAAATAGACTCTCAGCTTGAAAAAGCTAAACTAGGAAAGAGAGATACTGCCTTTACTTCCACTGTTAGGGAAAGGATGGTCAGTGCTTATTCTTATATAAATCACTTATTAGATCAAAAAATAGAACCCTTTTCACTTAAAAGTTTAACAAATATCTTGGAACTTAATAATCGCGTACATTATGGGGTTGATTTAGATCTAAGGTATGAGTATCGAGGGTCAATACAATCTACTAGTATGAAGTACTATTCAAAAATTGGGGCTTTAGAGTCTTGGTATGAAAAACATAAAAAAGAGTCTCCAATGAAACTCGCAGCAGAAATGTATGTAGGGGTTGTAGGTTATCCTCAATTATTCATTGAAGGAAATCATAGAACTGGTGCTCTTATTGCAAGCTGGATAAACGTATATCATGGAAATGCTCCATTTGTATTAAAACCTGAAAACGCTCTAGCATTTTTCGCACCTTCCCACAAAATCAAGCATTTTACAGATAAAACTACTTGGAGAGGTAGACTTAAATTGCCAAAATATAAAAAATCTTTTAAAGAGTTTTTAGAAGATAATTTAGATAATAAATATTTAATCAAGGCAAATTAATTCTATATAATCTTAATAAACACCGGTTCACTCGATATTTGTACTTGACTTGTTAAAACTATCTTATTAGGCTTAGTAATAGGTTTATTCTTCCGATCAACTTCATTTACTAAATAAGTTATTTCCACATTCTCACTTTCAATATAATCGCTTAGGTCTATAGTTTTTATTGTCTTATCATTCCAATACAATCCACTTTCATTTAATGGTTCTGTCCAAGCAACATACACATCGCCCTTATCTTCAAAAGTAAATTTGTATAAGTAATCTTCTTCATTTAAATCAACTTTTGCGGCTGTTTTAAAATAATCTAGTTTGTCTATAATTATTTTTGCTGAATAGTATGAAGGTTTTTCTCTACCGTTTAAAAAGAATAATCCCATCTGTCTCCATTCAGCCATATAATAATCTATTTCCATGTCATAGGCAATCTTTACTCGTTCTGCTCCGGATGAAAAGTGTCCTACTATCTTCCTTAAGAGCCAGGTAGATTGTTTTTTAGTGTGTTCTTTGATAATGGTAGTATTTTTACTTTCTAAACCTTGCATTAGTAATCTGTTTTCTTCTGTGTCTATTGTTGGAATATAGTTATTGGACATATCATCGATCCACAATGGCCTGGAATAACCATTCTTTTGCATTTGACTTTTATACCAACTAATAGTCCCATTAGCATAATTGTATGTTTTTCCGGAATCTAAATGTATCGTAAAAATATCAAAAGCAGGATTTGGCCTGTTTAATGCAGTCATTACCACATAGATTTTTTGAGAAATATGCTGTATTCTTTGGGATGTTACTTCTTCAGATAAGGGGTTTTCTCCATTTTTAACAAGTTCTTCATTTATTCTTTCCCTAACAAATGTATGATTTATATTCGGATGATTTTTATACATGTAATCTTTAACATCTTCCGGTAAGAAAGGCATACTAATACCTAAATTAAATCCTGCTGCCATGATGGTTACTTTGTGGCCGGTTTGTTGTTCGTATTCTATTGCTGCTTCTTTTGTTAATTCTATAGCCCTATAGTATCCTTCTCCATTTACCCAGATATTTTCGGGTTCATTGTCAACCTGTATATACTTTAGATTTGGCATTACTGAAATATAGTATTTAATAAAATTCTTGTAATCTTGTTCATGTTCTGGTTTGATTCTTATTAAACCAGGCATTTTATTACCGTTTCCAGGATTTATTACTTGGATGCTTTCATTCTTTTCTAATGCCCATTCCGCTTTGTCAAACTCTATTGCTGCTGAGAAATCAATACCTGAATCCTTAATTTGTTTTAAATAAGTTAAACCCCAATCCCCTTTTGGAGGAGTTAAATATGTAGGAACACCATTTATTGGAGCAGTTGGTTCTATTATTCCCCATTTAGTAAGATGTATACCTTGTGCTTCTCTCATGCCTATTCCAAGAGCTTGGATTTCATCAAATATATCTATTCTTGTGCCTTCAATTGCAAATCTAGATTCATTTCTTTTACTAAAATGACTCATATTGCTTCCATTACAATCAATCGGACAATATTTTTCTGATAAAGGATTATTTTCGCTACTATCACAAATATTATCTCCGCAAGTTTTAGTTTGTGTGTATACGAATAGTATAATAATACCTGCCAGAACCGTTAGGGTAATTATTGCTGGAAAGAGTATCTTTTTGTTCATTTTTTCACCTATTATTTATCTTTATTTTATTTATCAATCTTTGCTTTTATTTTTATTAAGTATATGTTTCCTTCATTAATACTAGTTAGGTTAATTATAATTGTTTGATTTTTTAGGATATATTCTGGATTTATTGTATTTTGGGTTGCCTTGTCTCTATAAGAATACTTAACTTCTTCAATTGTTAATTTTGGATCTAGTCCAAATTCTTCAGCCAATCCAGTTAAGTTTATTGTGATCTTGTCAATAGGGTTTGTTGTCCCCATTAAGAGTGTCGCTATCTTTTCATCTTCGTTTATTGTTGCAAATCCAGATATTCCATCTTGTGATTCAACTTGCACGATTTTTCCTTGCATTTCTGCATATGCCTTGTACACATACCAATTTGATCTTGGTTTCCCATCAGGAGTTATTAAACTGCACAACAAATCACGACAACTATGTGGTCTTGGGAATCTTAAATAAAAGTCTCTCCAACTTACTCTTAGTGCAGCATCTACTTTTGCTTCTTCCAGTGCTGAGAAATATTGTATTGCAAATGCCCCATTAAATTTTTCATTTAAACTTAGTCCTACATCTGGCGCATAGTCCGGGATATATTCATTAATATATATCTTTTCTATTGTTAGATTTAGATCCTTTATTAGTTGTCTTGCGTATTCTACGTTTGAGACTATGTTTGTTGCTCCCCCTTTTGGATTGGGATTAATATTTCCATCCCTTACTTCAGGATCAACATTTAATTCATGCCAGCTTAATATGTTTGGAACAACATTGTTTTCTTTTGCATAAATTAAAAACTCCTCTGTATATCTTCCGCTTCCTTTTCTTTCAATTGAATTATCCGTCATTCCATAAAAATTTGCCGCTGCAGGTCCAACAATTATTGCGTCTGGTTCCAATTCCTTGATTAATCTGTAAGCAAAGGTCCATGTTTCAAAAAATCTTTTATCGTCTCTTGACCAGTGTTTATCAACCCCATTTGGTTCGTTCCAGATTTCATAATCTAGTTCATAGCCTCTTCTTTGTGCTTCAAGTATAATTTTTGTTAGATAACTCCTATATGGTTCCCAATCCCCCTTATCTCCTGGCCAATATTCTTCTCCAGAAGGCAGTATTATTACTCCTGCGCTAAAAATAAGTGTTTTTGTTTCAACCTTAAGAACCTCATCAAGATATTCTTTTATACCGTCTTGAAAATAGTATTCTGCCCCATTTCTTACGTGTCTTAGTCTCAAGGGTAAGATTATTTCAGATGGTGGCCAAGTTGGGCTTTTAGGATTGAATAAAAATCCTGATGCTACATGTGTTATTTGATCTCCTTCTGCAGAGAAATTTACGGTTATTTTAGATTCTTCTATTTTTTCTGCTGGAATAACCTTTCCTTGAATAAATCCTTCCAAGAAAAAAATTCCAAACAGTAAGATAGAAACTATTACTAAAGAGATTATCAATATTTTTTTGTTCATTTTTTCACCTGTTATTTATATTTATTTTATTTATTAATCTTTACTTATTTGGTTCTAATTCAATAAAAATCGGTTCACTTGATATTGGTATTTGACTTGTTAAAACTATCTTATTAGGCTTAGTAATAGGTTTATTTTTCCTATCAACCTCATTTACTAAATAAGTTATTTCCACATTCTCACTTTCAATATAATCGTTTAGGTCTATTGTTTTTATTGTCTTATCATTCCAATACCATCCACTTTCGTTTAAAGGTTCTGTCCAAGCAACATACACTTCACCTTTATCTTCAAAAGTAAACTTGTATAAGTAATCTTCTTCATTTAAATCAACTTTTGTGGCTGTTTTAAAATAATCTAATTGTTCAATTATAGTCTTTGCTGTGTAATATGCTGGTTTTGGTTTATAGTCCTCTGTGAATAATCCTACATATCTCCACACGGGCATGAAAAATGCAGGCATATCTAGTACTTGTGCAATTTTTACTCTTTCAAATCCTGCCGCAAAGTTATTTACTGTTTTTCTGGTAAGCCAAGTGGGCTGTACCTTAACATATTGTTTTATTATTGTTTGATCTCTTGAACTTAATCCCTCGTGTATTTTGTAATCTATTGTTCCTTGTTCTGCTTTCGGATCAGTATAATATCCTGAGTGCATATCATCTAACCAGATCTCTTTACTATATCCGGTTTCTTGCATTATTTTTTTGTGGCTTTCAACCACACTAGATACATCATTAAAATTATCTGCGGGAGAATCAAAATGGAGTGTCAGAATATCAAATGAAGGATTTTTTTGCATTAGGACAGATAATGTTACATGTATTTTTTGTGAAACAAGTTGTATTTGTTCGGATGGAGTGTCCATAGAAAGATTCATTTCTTGTTTTATCCAAGTTTCATTTATATTGGGGTAATTTTCATATGAATGAATTTGTACGCTTTTTGGAACTTTGTTAAAGGAATTTCCAATATAAAATCCAGCAACTAATACCTTTACATTGGTTTTATGTTCTAAGTTATATTCTTGTACTGCTTGGTAAGCAAGTTCTAGTGATCTTACATATCCTTCTCCACTAACCCAGGTATTTTCAGGCTCATTATCTATTTGTATATATTTAAGAGAGGGTAGTAATGCTAGATAGTATTTTATAAAATCCTTCCAAGCCTCTTCATATTCCGGTTTGATTCTTACAAAACCGGGAATTTGTTTTCCGGTTATAGGAGATTGCACAGTTTTATTGGGATGAAAATCTAATGCCCAATCATTATTGGAAAATTCTATTACAGCGGATAGTTCTCGATTTGTTTTCTCAAATTCTACCAAAAATTGTTTATATTTAGCAGCTTTTGGGTCGTTTAAGTCATTATAATTTGCAACGCCATTTACCGGAGGCTCTGGTTGTATTATGCCCCACTTAACAATACCATTTCCTTGTAGTTCACTTAGTCCATCTTTTAATAGAACAGCATTATAAAGTGTTTCAACGAATCCCATTTCTCCATCTAAAGCAAATCGT
This sequence comes from Candidatus Woesearchaeota archaeon, assembly GCA_964551115.1. Lineage (GTDB taxonomy): Archaea > Nanobdellota > Nanobdellia > Pacearchaeales > GW2011-AR1 > CAKZRD01. Next base: position 2,966 of record CAZKBE010000025.1, on the reverse strand, counting down.
CTTGTTCCTTCTCTTGCTGTCTCATTTTCGTCAAAATAACTCAGGTTTCCATCAGTACAATCGATCGGACAATACACCTCGGATAAAGAATTATTTTCCCCCGTATTACAAATATTATCTCCGCAAGTTTTAGTTTGTGTGTATCCCAATAGTATAATAATGACTGCTAGAACTATTAGGGTAATTATTGCTGGGAAGAGTACCTTTTTATTCATTTTTTCACCTATTATCCTTCTATTTATATTATTTATTAATCTTTACTTTGTTCATTCTGATTCAATAAATACGGGCTCTTCTGTAACTGGAATGGCTTTACTTGAGACAATTATACTTTTTCTTACAATGGGTTGATATTTTGTATCAATTTCATTCACCAAGTAGGTTATTTTTACACTTACATTTCCAAATTCGCTACTTAGATCTACTGTTTTATTTCCTTCTTCACTCCAAGCAACATACATTGGTTCTTTATGATCAAATGTAAATTTGTAAACATTTCCATCTAATTCTGTTGCAGTTTCAAAGTAATCCAACTTATTGACTAATAAAACTGTGGTATAATATGAGGGTTTAGGTTTATAGTCTTCAGTGAATAATCCTACATATCTCCATTCAGGCATGAAATATGCCGACATATCTACTATTTGTGAAATCTTTACTCTCTGTGCTCCCACTGAAAAACTTTGAATAGCTTTTCTGACAAGCCAGGTTGACTGGTTTTTGTTATATTCTTTGATTGCTTGAGGATTATTTTCTTTTAACTTATTAAAAAGCTCCAAATCCTCATTAGATCCACGAGGTCCAGCATTCGGATAATAACCTGAATGCATATCATCAATCCAAAGTGGTCTTTGATATCCTTGTTCTTTCATTGTATCTAACCACCATTTAATAACTTCACTCCTTTGTTCGTAAAAATCGTTGTGAATTGTTAAAATGTCAAAAGGAGGATTTTCTTGTAAAAGGACTGAATAGGTTACATGGATTTTTTGTGCTGCGAGTAAAACTCGCGATGATGAAATAGAACTAGGAATGTTAAGTTGTTGCCTTACATAGCTCTCATTAATATTTGGATAATTTTTATACACATACATTTTCATATCTTCATCCATATTAATCAAAGCAGGGTATAAACTAAATCCAGCAGCCAAGACTTTCACATCAGTTACATTTTCAGTATTATATTCTTTTACTGCTTCCATGGTCAATTTTAGAGCTTCAACATATCCTTCACCACTAGCCCAAGCATTTTCTGGTTCATTATCTATTTGAATATATTTCAGATTTGGCATTATTGAAATATAATATTTAATAAAATTTTTGTAGTCCTGGTGATGTTCTGGTTTTATTCTTACAAAACTCGGAATCATTTCTCCAGTTTTTGGAGACTGAGATTTTATTGTTGGGTGATATTCAATGGCCCAATCATTATCGTAAAATTCAATTAATGCTGAAAGCTCTCTGTTTGTTTTTTTAAATTCTTGAAAAAACCTAAAGATATCTTCAGTTTTTTTATTTTCTTTTAAATCATCCATTCCAAGATATGTTGAAATGTTATTAACCGGTGCATTCGGTTCTATTAATCCCCAAATGGCTACCGCAGTGCCTTGGAGTTCTGATAAATCATCACCTATTAAATTAATAGCATCTAGTGTTTGTGGGAAACCTATTTCACCGTCTATTGCAAATCTTCTTGTGCCGGATAAATTTTCATATTTATCTAGGCTCAAGGTATTAATTGCCTCTTTAAAATTGAACTCAGATTCCTCTTTTTCTTTATTTAAAAATAAAGTTAAAGAAAGCACTATAATTAAAACCAAAATTGCAGAGAATATTAATGTTCTTTTTTTCATATTAGTTTAATATTATTATTATATATAAATCCTCCTAAATTTATCCGTTAGATAAATAATCATTTATTTAATATAGAAAGTTAAAACAAAATTACCCTAATATTCCAAATGGTTTTTTAGATTCTTGTTTGAATGTTTCCTTCATTTGTTCTTCGCTAAATCCTTCAGGTGTTTTTCCACTGTTAGAATAAATATATAACGCAGTATTAAACACGCTTTCGGATATATTAAAGAATATAGTTAAAGATACTAGATAAACTATCAGGCCAATTATTGAGATTAATGTTATAATTATTAGTGAATACATAAAAGATAATACTATCAATGGAACAAAAATAAACAGTCCAATCAATACTAATATAAATTCTGCAACACCAAACCCAACATATCTAACTAAGCTCTCACCCCATGTTTTCTTCAAGGTTGCAATAGATTCTTTTATTGACGCAAATGGCCCAAGATTTTTATATACTATTCCTTGAACAACAAAGATTGTTGAAATAGCCCAGGCTGCACCTAAAAGATAATTAGATATTGCTAAAACAATCTTTCCAGCGCCCTTGCTTTTTCTAGCGATATTATCTAGAATGCTAAAGATTAAACCAACTGTAGCACTTAAAATTCCCCAAAGTAAAATTTTTGGGAAACGTTTAAATCCAAAAGAAATACTATCTCCAAATGTTGCATCTTTACCACTAAACCTTATTCCAGCAGTATAAACAACACAAACTGAAAAGAATGTACTAATAACCGCTAAACCAAGATACAAGCCAAATAATAAAATATAGCCTATAATTGGAACTTCAAGACCACCTGCAAAAGAAGCGGAACCAAAAAAGAAAGTAAATATTAAAAAAAGTAGTAAGAATATAAAAGAAGTAACTATTGCTAATACAGGAAATGCAAATATCTCTTTATCTTTTTTCATTACAGACAAGGTAGATTTAGTCAGTTCCCAGCTTCTAGAAAATGTTCCCATAAAAATTAAATAAATTGTTTATTTAAATATGTTTTGGATTTAAATGAAAGTATTCTAGGGTAGAAGATACTTTTAAAACTATTTTATTGTCAATCTAGGAGATGGACTAAACGTTAATACTTCTAATATCGTAT
>CAZKBE010000024.1:0-10598 GCA_964551115.1 Candidatus Woesearchaeota archaeon | reverse complement strand
GCACTAAGAGCTAAATTTTAATTTTTTATTTTTAGTTTAAAAAAGAGGTGATTTTATTTTTAAGAAGTATAGGGTTAATCTTAAATTTTCTTCAGGATTTACATCATTAATTCTTCTTCACTAGCACCATACGAAATCATTAAATCAAATGCCCTATCTAAATCTACCCTGACTGGTTCTAATGCTTCACAAGTATTCATTCTTTTTACAATGGCCCTTTCATGAATTGCTAAAGTAATTCTATCAACTAAATCTGGATGTTCCGCCTTCAATTTTTGATAATGTGGCTTTTTTTCCAATCGTTGACTAATTAAATCAGGTCTTTCTAAATAATCCTTCCCACAGAAGTAAAAGTAAAAATTACTCATCTTTCCTCAATCATTTTCCTAACTTTTCCAAAATCTGCCCGCCTATTACTCTCGTTCATAACCTGCCCAATTAAAAAATTCAAACTTTCTTTTTTTCCTGCTCTAAATTCATCCCAAACTTTTCCATTAGCCAGAATAATTTTTTCAACAATTTTTTTAATCTCTTCTTCAGAAATCTTTCCAATTTCTCCTTTTAATTTCTCTTTGACTGAAAAACTATTTGGAATAAAATCATTCATAATCTGTTTTGCTTTCAAAACTGTAATTTCTCCTTTATCTATCAAGCCAATTAATTCGGCCAAGTGTTCTGGTTTTATTTCTATATCCTCTTCATCTAAACTTCTCTTGTTATAATTTAAAATTCTTAATAGTTCAATCGTAACCCATGAGATATACTTTCCAACTTCCGTTGTCTTAGATAGTTCTTCTACGAACTCCACTAAGTCCAAATTTTTAATCAGTATATCTGCATTAGTTTTATCGATTTTAAATTTATTAACTAGTTTTTCAAGTTTTTTTGAAGGCATTTCAGGAATATTCTTTTCAATTTCCTCAATTTCTTCTTTTGTAATCTTTAATGCCGGTAGATCTGGATCTGGAATAAATCTATAATCTGCTTGTCCTTCTTTCTCTCTCATCTTAACTGTTCTTCCTTTGGCTTCATCAAACGCTAGTGTTTCTCTTTTTTGTATATTGCCTCTAGAATGTTCTTCTACCTGTCTTGCTATTTCATACTCGATAGCTTTCTTAATTTTTTCAATAGAATTAATATTTTTCATTTCAACTCTTTCTCCATAGGTAGATACATTTACATCTACCTTTATTCCTGCATTTTTTCTTAATGCTCTTACATATGATAGTGAGTGAACTAAAACCTTCAACCATTCTACAACTTGCTCGGAACTTCTAAAATCTGGTTCTGTGACTATTTCAATTAAAGGTAAACCACTTCTATTATAATTTATTCCTCCTGTTTCTGGGTTCCATTGGGCTGGGTCTTCTTCGAGGTGGCATTCAGTTATTCTAATTCCATTAAATTCTCCATGTTCTGCACAAGGCACGGAGTATGCACCCGATATTGTGTTTTGATACCCCTTTGGTAGGTCTGCCCAGTCATAGTGCTTTCTTTGCCAGACCATATTTTTTTCATAGTTTATTCTGCACTTAAGTACTGTCGCGATCTGAATCATCTTTTTTATTGCAGATTTATTTGGTAACATCGGTTTGCTTCCAGGTTGGCCTGTGCATATTGGACAAACTATATTATTTGGTTTTTCATCTAAGAAGTTTGTTTTGCACATACAAAATAGCTTTTCTTTTGTATCTAAATATCCATGAATCTCAAGTCCTATTTTAAGAGGGTGAACAGTTTTTTTATTTTCTGAATGAATATTCTGGTATTCTTCTTTAGATACCTGGGTTGTCTTTTCCATATATACTTAAGAAATTGTTGGTTTTTATAGCTTTTCTATTGAGGATTTGATAACTGATTTGTAACCTCTGTAGGGTTTTTATAAAAGGAATCGACAACCTGATCTCTTCCCTGGGGGATATTTCTATAATCTAATATACCCAGTTGTAGAAAATTATGTAAAATAGAGTTTGTTAAGTAATTTCGTCGATCAAACGGAATATACAATACTCCTTTAACGGCCTTAGCCATAAAGATTTTATCTCCCATATCTAATTTTCTTTGAGCGTTAATTGCTTCTTCAAGTAAATCGTGTGCAAAATAGAGGGTGGTCATTCTCCCTTGTTCGCTAAACTCAAAAACCTCATCTAGCATTATTTTAATTAGCATAGCTAGTTTATATTTATTTCGTTAGTTACTTCGGGTCTTGTCCAAACATATTACTTAATTATTACAAACAAGTAATAACAAAACGAAAGCTTTAAATAGTGTCACAACTAGACAATGATTACATATTCATGCCCGGGAAAGAATTGGTGATGGGAAAAAGCATGAATAAAACAAAAACAAGAAAGGGAATACTAGGAAGATTTGCGCCAGCTATTGCTGCAGCTTCTATTTATCTCTCTTCTCCATATTCCAACGTAGAAGCAACAACTACTAATCAGAATAATTCTTCTAGTTTTTATGCAGGTCTAAATTATAACACTTCTTTATCTATTGAAGGAGGCTATAAAACTCTTCAAAGAGGAGTTGCTGGATTTGCCGAAGAAGGGATCGGAGGAGCTAAAGCAGGATTATTTGATTTAACAAAATACGATTTGGACTTAAGTGGAGCTGTTTATCTTGGAGAAACTACCGGAGCTAGTGTTCATTTAGGCAAGGATTTTTCTAAAGGAGACAGATGGAACCTTAGGCCAGAAGTAGGGGCAGGTTATTTTAACGCAGGAAATGAAAAGTTATCTGTAGGTTTTGGAAGTCTTTTAGCTCAAAGACAATTTGGAAAAAATTGGACGCTCTCTGCAGGAGTTAGAGCATATACTGATAAAAATTTAAATGAAAATCCTATTGAGGGATTATTCTCTCTTTCATATGGTCAACAATCTAAAAACTCTTTAAGTCATATTTCAGGATTAAGTGGTTTAGAGGAAAGACTCTTTAAAGAATCTAAATTAGAAGCCTCTCCCGTTGTCCCTACTTTGCCAGAAGCTCCTGTTCAGCCACCTATTGAACCACCAGTTGAACCCCCAGTTGAACCACCTATTGAACCTCCGGTTGAAGGAGAAATAGAATTTGGGCCAGGAGGTTTTGATGGAAACTAAACCCCTTAGATCCTTTATTAGTTTTTTAATAGTTGGAGTCTTCTTGATGAATTTTACAATTGCAAGTGTAAATATTTATTTTCCAGCCTACAATGCTACTTTGAATTCTAATGGAACCACAACCTACTTTAATGGTAGCTTAAATAATCAACCCGTTTCAAATTATAGTGCTTTAGTTTATTCTTGTAATTATTTAGATTGTACAACTCCTTTAAGCGTTTTAAATACTTTTACAACTCTTTCAAACAATATGACCATTACTTTTCCTACATTAAATACTAATGCTACTTATGCAATTTATTTTTATAAGACTGGTTATATTGGATGGGAACAGATAATAAATAATATCCCTGCAAACCTTAATGGTAGCTATTCCGGACCACAGATATTTTTTGCAAAAAAACAAACCGGTTTTGCTCCAATAGTAAACTTTAGTGTATATAATGAGGTTGAAAGAAATAGACCAATTGTATTAAACGTTAGTGTTGGGGTGGATGCTCAAACAGTATCCGCAATAGATCATTTTGGACCTTTATCTTACAATCCAGTACAGATAGAATCCTATAGGAAAGTTTTAACACGAGTTACACTAGAGATAAGAAATTCTGCTAATCAAATAATTCATACCAATAGTACTTTACTAAACATTCCTTATTCTGGCAGAGAATTCTTTAGTTTTTCTTATCCTGGTTTTAGTACCGTTGGAGATTATGAAGTTAAAGTTTATACAGATATAATCGATCAAAAAATATTAGCGCCTATAAGAACAAATGCTTCATTTGATCTAAGTATAATACAAGCAAATCAAACAAATTATAGCTATTCTCTTTTAAGGGAAGCTTCTCATTTGCCTTTATTTCCTCAAGTAAACGATTCTATAAGAATAAGCTTTGACTATTTATCTAATTTTGTTAATTCAAGTGAAGGTTTAGAAGCTCTTAACACTTCTCTAAATGCCATTATAAATCTAAACGGCACACTTTATGAAACACGTTCATTTAATTTACCAAATCTTTCTACAGGTTATTCTCCATCTTCATTTAATTTTAGTGTCAATAGCACAGGAGTTTATACAATAACTCTTATGGCCAATCCAAATCCTCGTAGAGGGAATTTTTCAATTGGTCAAAATGTAACTCTTTCTTTTCCAGTATTTGCTAATAACTGGAATGAAACAAACCAAACAAACCAAACAAACCAAACAAACACAAGTCTGTTTATTACAATACTTTCTCCATTTAATAATCAAGTCTATAATGTATCCACGGTTCCATTTAATGCGGTTGCAAATCAGCAAGTCGGTAGTTGGTTCTATTTTCTAAACGGTAATTCTATTGGAAATTATATCACTAATTCGTTCAACTTCTCTAGTGTACTAAGCAATTTGTCTAGTGGCAATTACACTCTTCAGGTTTGTGGTACTGCATATATAAATTATTCTTTACAAAATTGTTCTATTGTATCTTTTATAGTAAATCTTTCAACAACTGACGATGATGACGATGAAGATGACGATGACGATGACGATGGCAATTCTAGAAATATTTGTTTAAACTGTGAGGAATCCGAACCTTGTCTAGATGGAGAAGATATTCTTTCATTAGGTAACTCTACTTCTAATTTAATTTTCTTATCTGATGACCCTAAAGAATCTTCAGATTTATTAGGAGATAAATTAATTTGGTTATTAGTAATATTATTAACTATTGCAATTTTAATAGTCTTATTAATAATATTCAGGTTATAAAAATGGTAGAACTAAGAGAAATAATAAATAAAAGAATTGATGAAAGAATTTCTATAGTTGAGAATAAATTGAGAAACTCATTTCAAGCGATGAGAAAGGATAATGAACAAATACGTAATATACTCAAAGATTTAGATGAAAGAATAAAGTCTAGTTCTGCTAAAAGCGTAGATTCACTCGAATTTGAAAAAAAGATTAGCGAATTGAACAAGACAGTAGAAACAAAGTTTAATGAGAATAAAGAAGATTTATCAAAGTTGAAAAAAGAGATTTCCAAAGAAGATCTAAAAAAGAATCTTTCTAAAGAAATTTTAAACGAACTTAAACCTTATTTTTCTGACCTTTCTAAAAAACAGAAAGAAGAGTTTAAAGAATTAGATAAAGATAATCTTAAGAAGATTTCTAAAAATTTTGATAGTTTCAACGAAAAATCTGAGGATCTAAAAAAAGATTTCTTGATGTTTAAGCATGAATTTATTGGTTTAAGAAATGATTGGGAAGATACGAAGAACAATCTAGGTAGGGAGTTAAAAGAACTTTTAAGACAAACTGAGAAGGGTTTTGAGAGACCTCTTAACGACCTAAGAAATCAGATCGTTTCCTTAAAAGCAAGGAATACTGTTCTTACTAGGGAACTAAATAGTCTTAAAGGCAACGGCCATAAAGAAGTCTTAAAAGAGATAAAGACCATTAAACAAAAAAAGAAAAAGAAAGGTTTAATTGATTCTGTTGTGGACTTATTAGCAGATTAAACTACGATAAATATTTTTTATCTTAGAAAGAATTAAGTAGTGTAACATACTAATTATTATATGAATCCTATAAATGCTATAAAACAGCTAGATTATATAAAAAATATTGCCACAAAAGAAATGAGGCTTGCAGCACAGTGGCCAAAAGATTGGCAAGTGCTAATATCCACTATTTTATCTGCACAGACCAAAGATGAAACAACTATTAGAGTTTGTGAAGTGTTGTTTAAAAAATATAATTCTTTAGCTAAATTAGGTAATGCACAGATTAAGGATATTGAAAAGATAATCCATTCAGTAAATTATCATAGAAATAAAGCTAAAAACATTATCTTAACTGCAAAAATACTTTCTAAAAAGAGTATACCTGAAGATGTAAACAGTTTAATTGAGCTTCCAGGTGTTGGAAGGAAAACCGCCAATGTATTTTTAGCAGAGTTTCATAAAAAGGCTGCAATTGGAGTAGATACGCATGTTGCTTTTGTTTCTCAATATCTGGGTTGGACGAATAATAAAGACCCTAATAAAATTGAGCAAGATTTAGAAGAATTGTTTCCTAGAGGATATTGGAACGGCTTAAATGATACTATAGTAAGATTTGGTAGAAGTTATAACAGAAAAGAGCAGATGGCTATACTAGATAAAATTAAGGTTATTTAAAACTCCATTTCAATTCTCAGTTCTAATATCGAATTAATATACCTGGAAATCATACGCAGATGGTGGTAAATCTCTTTTTCTTCTTCATTAGATTTTTTATACAGTGTCGGAATATTGAAATAGTTTTCACTATCTATCTTAGATAGGTCTTTTATTTTTTCTTGATCAAACTTGTAAAATAAATCATAAAGAGTATCTATCTGTTTTTTTGCAGAAGAAGCTATTCCTTCAAGATTGTTTAAACGTGTTTTTGAAAAATCTTGAATTAGGTGTATTGCAATATTCTTATACTCATCACCAATTAATTCTAATATATGTAAAATTGTAAATAATAGGGATGTTTTTCTTGGCTCTTTGTTACTGGTACGATTTAGTATTCTAATACAATAGTCATGAAATTTATCTAAATTTATATCCACATCGTGCATTCTTGATACTAGGGTTTTATCATTAGTTTTAATAGACTCTAATACTTCTTCAGCCATTTGTTGTAACAAAAGAAATATTCTTCTAATAGAGTTATCAAATTCTTTACTAGTTGTCTCTCCCATTTCACGAATTAATACATATTCCCTGCCTGTTTCTACAATTTCGAAATCAATAAATCTATTTGTGAATCTTTGTAATGCATCTATAATGGTTATTTTCTCTCTTTGTTTTTTATACTTTATATCTAGTCTATGTTGTGAAAAGTATTTGTAAGGACTATCTATTTCTTGTTTAGGATCAAACACTACCTTTAATTCATCATATCCCTCTCTATAAACAGCCATAAAATATTTCCAAATTGTCGGAATATCCATATCTGAAATGTCAAATTCTGCTTTTTTATGTTCCCCTTGTTTCTCTACAGAAATAAACAACCCATTTTCTTTCTCAACTATGTCCACTTCTTTTCCGCCGACAAGATTAAATCTCTTTGCCCATTCGGTAGGTAGTGTAACTGTTAAAGTATTATGTCCTTGTTTGATAATCTTCCGTTTCATATATATTTATTGATTTGGATATATTTAAACGTTTTGCTATATACTCACTAGTGAGAATAGTGGAATATATATTCACAAGCGAATAGGGCTAAATAGTTGATAACTCTTTATTTATTATGGAAAACAAAATATCCTTGGATCTATTGTTCAGCGATATAAAGTCCTGGGCAACACCGGTATTAGAGCGCGCAAGCCAAAGTGGAGAAATATTAAAATATTCTGGCATGGATTCTTTCAAAAAGGATTTAAAAGATATAATCAGTTTTGCTTTTCATATGAATTTTGTTGAAGATATGGATCCGTCTGTACACCTCCCATTGAATACGTTAGCTAAATACCCTGCAGAGGTTCAAACAGACATTGTACAGGCATTAAGGGGCGGGAACGATCTATGCGGATATCTTACAAGAGATCTAAACACCTTTAAACCTTATCAGTGAATTTTCAGTTTAACTATTCTAGCAGGATCTTGTTTACCATCTAATTGAATTTTGCAAAGTTAATCGTTAAAAAACATTCTCAGGTAAATTTATTTTGTCTAATCTATTCTTCACTATCTTTAATATTTATTGTATATTGCACTATATGCTCTATTGCTTCTGAGGGATATATTGGCAATAATTATATCTCGTTTTTTTGTATATTTTTTATGGCAAGAAAAGAATTAATAATCCAGGGAGGACTTGGGGCTGTTTCTCTTCTAAGAAAATTACCTTTTTTATATGATCAACCTTTAAGTGATCAAATTAGAGTTTCTTGTTTGGTAGATACTTATCCAAAAGACCTCGTAAAAAATCCTGCTGCTCTTGATTCATTATTAACTACTATGGAAAATACGAGGTTAGTTAGTAAAATATCTACAAAAGTTAGGGAAAGTCTTCTTGGAGACATTGCTACAGGAAAATTAGAATACTTTCATAGCGGAGATCTAGATTCTATATATGCATTCATAGCGAAATCTAATTGTCCAATAATAGATATCTCCACTCCCAATCGTACTCATAACCCGGTTTTAAAAGAGTGTATTAAAAGAAGTTCTGCGGATATCTTGCTTGAAAAACCCTCTGCTTGCGATTTGGAAGATCTTTTCAGCATGCAATCATTCCTATCTGAAAGTCAAGAGGAGTTGCGTGGGAGACTCTTATTTAATCTTGATCATTATTTATACTATGCTAATACTCGTCAATATTTAGATCGCTTGGAAGATTATATCTCTGGGGAGTTACTTCCGAAGAATAAAGGTCTTGGAAAGATAAAAGGAATTCAGCTAAAATTAGAAGAAACAGAGGGGTTTGATAAGCAAAGGAATAGAGACATCATTAATATAGGAAAATCTGGTGGTGGCGTCTCTTTAGATCTAGCTGTTCATTGCATTCAATTCTTAGATGGACTTGGTGCGAGGATATCTTTTCCTCCAAGAAAAGTGATCTCTGGGAAGATTGATGACCCTTCTATTCAAGGGTCAGAATATGGCGAAACTGAATTTTATGCAGAATTCTTAACCAATGGAGAAAATTTTGTTCCTAACGTGCCAACCACCATTTCTGTTGGCAAGGCCAGGGGTCAGAAGAAAAAGAACTTTTATGTTTTTCATGAAAACGGTGTAGTGGATTTAAGTATGGATAGAAAAGAGTTAACAATTTATAGCCTTTGTGGCGAAAAACTTCTAAAGGAAGTTTATCCAAAAGATCCTTTTCAAAATGCCTACGAGCACTTTGTTAGTTGTGTAGAAGATCCTTCTAAGCCTGTAAAAACCTCCTTAACTAGATCTGTAAATGCTCTTAACGATTTGTTTAACCTTAGAAACTATACTACTCAGAAGCTAATAATCCGCAGCTAGCATTGATATCATTTCCTCTGGAGTTTCTTATAAAACATTTATAGCCTTCTTTTAAAATTTTTAATTTGAATTCTTGAATCTCAGGCATTTGAGTTTTTTTCATTGCACCGGACTCATTAAATTCAATGAGATTAAATATTGTTTTCTTTGGCCAATCTAAAGAAAGAAGTTGTTTTAGATCTTCTTGCGAATCATTAAATCCTTTAATCATTGCATATTCAATCATTATATAATTTTTTTTATGTTTTAATACGTATCTTTTAGAGTTTTCAACTACTCTTTCTACTGAGCAAGTTAATGGACTAATCTGTTTTCTTTTTTCGTTAAATGCGGAATGTAATGATATCGCAAGATTAAACTTTATTTTTGAAAGAGTATCTATATTATCTAGCCCAACTGTAGATATTGTAATCTTCTTATATGGCAAGTTATATTGCGTGTGGATTTCGTCTGCTGCAGCTAGTACGTTCTTAATATTTAGTGATGGCTCTCCCATGCCCATAAATACCACGCTTGTTGGATTCTTCTTAATCATCTCTCTAGCCGTTTCAAATTGTTTGAAAATTTCTTCTTTTGTTAGATTTCTTTGGAACTTGGTCTTTCCACTTAAACAAAAAAGACAGCCAACAGGACAGCCAATTTGACATGAAAGACAGATACAAAACTTATTTCTTATTGTTGGAATAATTACTGCACTATATCCTTTAAATTTAAGTTTTATTGTTCCGTCTGTTGATTTTTCTATGTTTTTCATAGGATCTAAAGTGAAGAAAGATTTATAAAGGAGAGTGTTGTAATTTTTTTATGTTGAATAGAAAAAAGGGTGCTGAAGAAAGTAATGTAATCATCTTTATTATATTAGCTTTGATAGTTGCGGGTTTAGTTATTTATTTTTCTTGGGGATTTTTTAGTAAGGGTGGAGATATATTAAAAAATGATCAGACAGTTACTCTTTCTATTGAAAGTTGCAAAGCAGAAATAAGCATACAGCCAGAGGCATATTGTGATTCCGCTAAGTTTGTTAAGATTCAAGGAGGCGGAGAGATGATAGTTAACTGCGAGTTTTTGAATACTAAAGTTCAAATAGGTTCTCTAAACGAATCGATTGTTGGTTTGTCTGACAATCAAAAGAATTGTACAACGTTTAATGCTAATCAGTGTAAACTTATACAGACTAGTGGAGTATTGAAGAGCGACCTTGAGAAAACAAGAATAAATGGTGTAAAATGCGTTTGGAATCAAAGCTTAGCGCAGTGAATATAGATTCTCCTAAGTAATTGTATTCATGAATAAAACTACCAGTTCTGAAAGATGTTATTGTAAGGCTATAGCATGCCATCAAAATAATTATTGCAATATTTAGAATGATGTTGGTATATGTAGTTCACCCATATTGCCTCGAAGTAAGAAAAACTTATAAACTTCTCTTAGATTGAATTTTTATGTTAAATAAAAAAGGTGCTGAAGAAAGTAATGTAATCATCTTTATTATATTAGCTTTGATAGTTGCGG
>CAZKBE010000023.1:0-10671 GCA_964551115.1 Candidatus Woesearchaeota archaeon | reverse complement strand
GGATTTATGGTTATATGAGAAAACTAAATTAGTTTAAGACAGGTGATCATAGTTTCTAAGAATATACTAAAAAATTCTTAAATATTAATCTTTAGCTTTTTCCCAAAGATGTTCAAAAAAACGGACATAGCTTTCATAGATATCTTTTGAATTAATAAGAATACCAGATGGCTGTTCACCTTTCCAGGTTATTATTGCCACCTTATTGTTTAACATCTGAGTGTTTGGCGGAAGTGGAAAGTTAAGATATCTTTTATAGGTTATTGATGCTCCGCTTGCAAATGGCCTAGTTTTTTCTCCAAAAAGTCCTTTAGTAATGATTTTTCTTTCTTTTCTTATTGGTTTTTGAAGTTCATAGACTTTATCTGTTGCAGTTTTGTATTCCTCAGCGTCTTCTATAGAAAAAAATCGATATATGTCTCCTTTTTTTGAATCCCTAACAAGTTCAGCTAACAATGTTTTAATTCCTCTAACGGATTTGTAAAATTCAACTCCTTCAATTTCTCCAGGTACAAATTTCTTGAGTTCTGGTAAGACCTTAAGATATTCTTCTTTTTTGTTTTCCAGATAAGTCCCAATTGTTTCAGGAGAAGCGGCCTTATAATATTTAATCTGGCCTCTCTTAATATATGAAACTAAACCCTTACCAATCAATGAATTTATAGAGTTATATGTGGCTGAGCTTTGCAGGCCAACTTTAGAGATAATTGCTCCAGCCTTTGATTCTCCGAGTTTAAGCAATCCTAAAAAAACGGTTATCTCATTCTTTGAAAGACCTATCCCCTCTAGCACTGTTGTATTCATCATTTATCTAATATTTCCAGGTTTATAATCCTTTCGTTTTCACTCACCAAATTTGGTGAGCATTTTATTATATAGTGTTTTTCATCACTATATTTACTAAATAAAAAAACACCAAACTAAAATGATAAACTACAAAACAAAACAAAACGCTCTTCAAAGAATAGCTCTGACAGGAGGACCAGGAGTAGGGAAAACGACCATTTTTGAAATATTAAAATTAAGAGGTTATCAAACAATTCCAGAAGCAGCAAGGATAGTAATTGAAAGAGAACAACAAATAAGTTCAGACTGTCTACCTTGGAAAAACGTAAATTTATTTCAAAATACAGTTTCAGAACTTCAGCTTTCATTAGAGAATAGTCTAACAGACGGAATAATCTTCTCAGACAGGGGAATTATAGACGGACATGCCTATTCAAAAATAGACAAAATAGAAACTCCAAAACTAGTACTAGAAAATGCTAGAAACAGATATTCTCAAGTCTTCTTACTAGATCCTTTACCTGTATATGAACAGACTACAACCAGATGGGACGATATAGAAAGAGCAAAAACAATTCATCAAGCAATAAAAGATGCCTACATCGAATTTGGATACCAACCCATTCAAGTTCCATTTCTAGCTCCAGAACAAAGAGTTGATTTTATTTTAGAGAGAATAAATGGAGGACAAAAATAAAATGGAAAGAATGTGTTGTAGTTTATTAGAAGTGCCTGCACATAATCCCTTGGGAAGGACTCCGATTTATTCTGATTTGCTTAAAAATGTAGACTTACTATTCCAACGAAAAGCAGATTTAGAAGAACGGTTAGAAACAACGAAACAATTATCCATTGAGGAAAAAGTAGGTTTAATAACGAATCTATATAATGAGACAGTACCAGCTCTTCAAGAAGGTTTGGAAAAGTTACGAATAGATTTGCAACATAAAATTGATTATTCTATCAAACAAGATCTGGAAAGAATGGGTGGTGAAGTTTTGAAATATATACTCCGAACGGAGGGAGAAAAAGAGGCCGCGGTAAAAAATATTGAAAGATATGTGTCCAAAATAAATACAGAAAGAGAAGAGTTTATTGATGTCTGTATGGATGAAGAAACTAGACAAGCCTATTTTATTGCAGATGCAATAATTGGAGAAAAGAAATTAAGTAGAACAACATTACGTTTAGTTGGCCAAACTACTATTGATACTTTGTCTAGATCCGTCGCCCAAAAGTGGGTGAAGGCAAACAATATAGAAAGAGCAATACAGATTTATGAATCTATAAAAGATTATGTTTCTGCAGCAAAAGTCTTAGAAATGGCAGGAAATAAAGAAAGGACAAAAAAATTTTGGACTCTAGAGACTGAAAATTATTTATCTAAACATATAAATGGAGGACAAAAATAAAAATGGCAGATAAAAACATAGATCTGGCATATAAAGGATCTTATTTTGAACAAACAGCAGAATTTGCAGAAGCTTGTGGGGATGAAGTTATCAGAGAAAGATGCTATCAAAAAGCAATTCAGGCGTATAAATCTGGTGGGTGGACCCAAGAAGCACTAACTATTGCGAGAAAAATCCAAGATTCAGAACAAATTAAAGATTTGGAGGGATTTCTTAAAATAAAAAACTTAAATGATACTCTCAAAGAAATGACTCGTCTAACTCCTTGTTGTAGAAACTCACTTAAGTTTCACAAAACAATATCTGAAGGAATAATAATCCCGCTTGATAAAGAATTAAGAAAGCAAAGGGGTATTTTGTTGGTCCAGGATTATGAACTTTCTAAAGAAGAATTAAGAGATTCAAAGACCGATAATCTTGATCAAATTTTTAGAAAAGAAATGAATCTTGGTTGTTATGGTATGCACAACGGTTGGGGTTTCAAAGATGAGTTGTCTGTAAGTGAAATTAAACTACTAACTCCTGCAATAAAAGAACAGTATAATGCTTACCTTATAAAATGCAATCAAATATTGATGAGAGATGAAAATCCTAGTGATCCATACGTAACCCATGGGGGTATTGACCGGTTCAATATCTGTACTTCAGAAAAAGAATTAACTAAATTTGATTCGCCCCAAGGAGAATTCCTTGGTTGTCCGCTTGAATATTATCTTTCAGTAGGTTATAGTGGAAATTATGATTCTGGATGGAATTATTACATTGGCCATGGATTAAGGCCACAAACAAATGAGAATAGATAAAAGAAACTAAAAGTACCCTAGTTATTGATTTAGAAGGAAGATTGTAAATCTGAAATGGAAAAGAATCCAAAGAAAAATTACTTAAGATTCTTCAAAAAGAACATAAAAACAAATCTCTTGAAACAAAATTTTAAGAATACAATTTTTTGCAAAATTTAGCGTTTTATTTTATTATCTATGTCTATTAATCTTCTTAATTTAATCAATCTTTCTTTTCCCAACAAACCCGTTTTTATATAATCTGCTCCAAAACCTACGGCATAATCTGCCAAAATATTGTCCATTGTCTCACCCGACCTATGTGAAAAGATCATCTTTATTTTATGCTGTTTACAAAATTCAGCAACTTTTTTAACTTCAATAAGAGAACCTACTTGATTTGGTTTTACAATAACTGCATTTATTGCTTCAATTCTTTGTGCTCTCTTTAATCTTGCCAGATTAGTCACAGTTAAATCATCGCCTACAATTAAAGTCTTTTTATTTGTCTTCTTAACATAACTAAGTAACTGTCTAAAAGAATCAAAGTCTTCTTCTTGAAATGGATCTTCAACATAACTCAAATCAAATTCATTAATCAGGTTAGATAAGTACTCTATTTGTTCCTCTTTATCTCTCAAAAATCTCTTATTCTTGTAGTCATACATATTCTTTCCATCAAAAAAACTCGTAGCAGCAACATCAAGACCGATATTTAAATTGAATTTTTGAGCCACATCACGCATAACTTCTAAAACTTCTTGGTTGGTTAAATTGCACACTAGGGCATTTTCATCGTTTGTTTTAACTATCAACTTCTTTGTCTTCCATCTAATTTTAGTTCTTGCTGAATAATATGCTAAGATATTTTTAGAGATTGCCCTAGAGATCTGTTCTTCTTTTGCAATAAATAAAAATTCCTGAAAGTCTGGCTTTTTAAGATGAGTTCTAGTATGTAAACCTCCTCCGATACAATTACCAACTGGTAAGGGGATCTTAGGTTTTTTATCTCCTAGTAAAAATTCCCAAAGTTCTTGATTCTTTTCTTTAGCAGCTGCTTTAAGTAAAGCACCCTCTACAGCATAAAATACATTTCCACCCAATACGCCATATTTCTTTTCAAAATCTTTAAGGCTATCTTCAATCATTTGAAGATCTTCAAAAGAGCGAATATTGACATTTCTCATTTCAAATCTTCTTAAAAATTGTTTAACTAATTTACTAGAATGTCTAACTCCATATTTACTATAATCTTGTACTTCATTAGACCCCTTTGATTTTCCAGAAGGAGCAGAACAAATAAAACTGCCTCTAAGCGTTTTTACACTAACTTCTATAGAAACCTCTTTTCTAGAATTTTTGACCAATCTTGCTCCAGCCCTCTTTATAAACATAATGTATTAAACAAAAAGATATTTATAAACTTATCTTGAAAAAAACTTAAATATGCCTTAAACCTAATTAAATTGGTTTTTAAAAGAAGCCACAGATGAGGCTTGAACTCACGACCTCCACATTACCAATGTGGTGCTCTAACCAACTGAGCTACTGTGGCTTAACTCTTTGGATTCACGAAGTTTTATAAATGCTTTTATTTTAGGAGACCCATGGAAGATTGTTGTGAAAAAGACTTAAATCAAATAAAAAAAGACTATAGCGTATTAGCTAAAAAATACAAATTACCCAGTTGGACAAGCTTAGAAGAAGATTTTGATGTGTCTAAAGCATTTTCTGGTGAGAATGAGCTAATACTTAGAGATATAAGGCGTAAAATGAATGAAAAAATTGCTTCCTATTTACATCTATTTGAAACTTTTATGAATCCTCAGTCTGCTCCAATGTTTATTATGAGTGTTCTAAAAAATCTAGACGAAAAGGATTGGAAGAATATAAAAAGAATTTATAGCGAAATTGCAAAAATTCAATTTAAACAAATTTTAGTAGACACGATATACTCCGAACAAGAAGAAGCCAAACTAATTAATTTTGTTTCTGAGTTATGGCTTAAAGAAAAAACTGAAATTGCTAGAATTATAAGCGTATTAGATAAAAAATACTCTGAAGACTCATTAGAAAAAAAGAAAAGTTATTTTGGTTAAATTTATAGTCTCCTAAATGCCCTATGGAGGGCAATAATTTCTACTTCTTGGTGTCCTAATATTTTTTCTAGCAGTAAAACACTAAGACTAATTAAAAATTCAAAGATAGATCATAATAGCTATAGAAAGATTTATTAATTTAGAACTAAAAAGTTCAAGAATCATAGTCATTTCAAATTGTAGAAGTGACAGGTTGGCTCCTTTCACGGGGGAGCCAACCACTGTCTTAAAAAATTAAAAAAAAGTTATTTCCTTGTGTTATATTAATCCCCCAACTAAAACTGCATCGCCATTATTTAGATTCATACATAAAGTTTCTCTAAAAAACTTACTTATCTTTGGATGTGTAGGTTCTTTTCCATAAAAAAGACCCCCATAATGATTTTTGATCACTTTATTTTCATTTGGAGAACATTTAAGATATTCTGCAAATTCTTGCAATATTTTATCAAACTGTTTAGGATATCTATTTTCACTTGGAAATGTAATTCTACAAAATTTCTCAAGTGCACGATACATGAAAGGATTCTGGGTCCTAAGGCAAACAACTTCATGATCACTACAAGCAACGGTTGTTAAATCCTTAAAAATTCCATTTCCTTGAAATCCTGGATGAATGGCTATCCCTTCAACAATAAGGGACTTGAATCCGCAAAAACTCTGCGTATTATAACTTGCCATAGCTTTTATCTTATTATCTCTTAAAACTAATAGCTTTTCAGGAACAGTTATATGCTCATATATATCTTTAAAATCTAGTTCCCTACCAAAACCCATCCTAACTATATTTACAATTTCTTCTAAATCCTTTGTATAAGAATCAAAATACTCTATTGGCTTTACTATCTCTTGGATATTACCAGAGACAACTAGAAGACCTTATCAGTGGTTTAAGTTTCATTTACTTCTAACCTCCTTTCAGCGAAGGAAAGAAGATTCTTATCCTTTTTTAAATATAAATGCTTGCTTAAAATGCCACCGACAACAAGAAATTTTAATTAAAGTAACAACTAAGACAGAATCCTTACTTTTAGCTCCACCGAAAATTGGAATTGTATTCCATACTAAGTTGAATTGACCTTATTATATAAACATTTCGATTAACCAAAATAAACTCCAATAAACTTCCCAAGAAAATAAGTAATGGCAATAACTGCAATAGCAATGAATAAATGTTCTCCTACAATTGGAAATGGATTTTCGTTATTTCTTCTAGCAATCCTTATACTCATAATTGTTATAAGAAATACTCCCCAAAGAGAACTTACAATTGCAACAGCCCATAAATTAGTAAATATCAATGTAGGAATTAAAAAAGTTAAAGCAAAGAAAAATTTAGATAAAAAAGTATACTTTGTGGATTTCCAAACCTGTCCTTTTGTTTTTCCTAAAGATTCTTCAGAAATATGCATCCCTAAAGAGTCAGACATTGCATCGGCAATTGCAATTGTTAAGATTCCTCCCAAAACTGCAAGTTTAGAATATGTACTAAAAATTAAACCAATCATTAAACCGAGGGTAGTTATAACTCCTGAAGTTGTTCCAAAATTTATACCTCTATTTTTTGATTTATCCATTATTATGGTGTCAATCTGTCTCTATCTCTTGGGAAAAGTACTGCTTCCCTTATGTTTTTTAAACCAAGAATAAGCATAGTTAATCTTTCTAGTCCGATTCCCCAACCCGCATGAGGTGGAGCTCCATATCTAAATGAATCGATATAGTCTTTAAACATTGCAGGATCTAATCCCTTAATTTTTAATCTCTCAATTAACAATTCTGGAAGATGGATTCTTTGGCCTCCAGAAGTTATCTCCATACCCTTATATATTGCATCAAAACCATTCGATAATTCTGCATGAGGATCATTATCTTTAGGCATAATATAAAATGGTTTACCAGATAGTGGCCAATCATGAACAAATACAATTGTATCTGGAAACAATTCTCCTAATTTCTCTTCAGATTCTCCATTTAAATCATCTTCTCCAACATGAACTTTTTCTTTCTTCATAATCTCTGTTGTTTCTGCAAAAGTTAAATATTTAATTTGCGGGACTTTTAACTCAACACCCAATAATTTCAACTCCTTATCATTTCTCTCTAAAACTTTTTCAATTATGAACTGAACTGTTTTACCCATTATCTCCATAACCTTCTTATCATCTGCAAAAGCCATCTCAAAGTCCATCTGCCTAGCCTCATTTAAATGTCGAACAGTGTTATGTTTTTCAGCTCTCCAAACAGTAAATATAGTGAAAACTTTCTCCATGGAACATGCAAGCATTTGTTTGTATAACTGACAAGACTGAGATAAAAATGCTTCCTGCTCGAAATATTTCATCTTAAAAACATCTGTTCCCCCCTCGCTTGATGCCCCAATTAATCCAGGAAATGCCGCTTCAAGAGCTTTTTCTTGGTTAATCATATATTCTCTAAATGCAGTCATAATGGTACTTTGGATCTTAAAAATTGCCTGTGCCTTTTCTCTGTGTAAATCTAAGAATCTATTATCAATTCTAAGAGGCAGTTCAGTCTTTGAATGATCTGAAACATCGATAGGTAATGGATTTGCAGCTTCTGAAAGCACATTTAGCATAGTGGGGTTTATTTCTTTCCCACCAGGAGCTTGTTTAGAATTTTTCAATACTCCTTGAAGCTCTATAACTGATTCACGATTTATTTTGTCCATCAAATCAAATATCTCGGGGGCAGTTTCACCGCTTATTCCAACTACTTGAGCCTTGCCGGTTATATCTCTTAGCACAATAAACCGAATTTTCTTTAAATCTCGTTTATCATATACCCAACCTTTCAATAAAACGGATTCTCCTTCTTGTTTAGAGAAAATATCTTGTATATATGTTCTTTCCATGTTTTTTTAAGTTTAATATGGTTTTTAAGGTTTACTTATTAGTCAATCAAACCAGAATAGTTAAAAACCTTTTAGATTTTATATAACTATGAATTTAGAACAATTTCAAGCGCAAAGAAGATATATGGAAAAGAATTTGGATAGTTTCTTAAAAGATTATGAGGGCGGTTTTATAGTAATTGAAAGAGAAAGCCACAAATATTATAAAACCAATGAAGAAGTAAACAAAGCTTATCCAGTTTTTATGGAATCCCCTAAATATGGAAATAGACCCCTATTGGTAGATATTGCTGAAGAGCAATGGAAGGCAAAAAACTCCTCACGGAAAGGCAAAGAGTCAGATTTAGAGTTAACTGCTTTACCCGATAGTTTTTGGAACTGGGAAGAAGGATGGGATGTCCCATATCACCCTGAAAACTCCTAAAAAACTTACCTAATGCTTCTAAAAATAAGCTTGAATGGCTTATATGCCAATAGAACAATCCTTAAATAGCCTAAAATACTTACTAATACATGGAAAAAGACAACGCAGCGGCAATTGCATACTCTTTTCAGAGAACATTAGAACTTGTGCCATTCAAGATAAACCCTCTAGACACAGATAGGATTCAAAAGGTTTTAGAATGTACTTTTATCCCCCAAGAAACAAAACGTATGCACTTTAATGTCCCATCAGAAGTTATGGATGGAGAAGATAATATCAATAAGCAGTACAAAGGACTAAGAAGTGATATGCCTCCAATAAACCTAATTATAAGACAGGTTATGACTAACGAACCCTCCGATTACTCGCCAACATTACCTGTCCGTTTAGTCCGTAAAATTAAAGAAAAACAGTTCTTGGAACATCCTGCCCAATGTCCATTAGAAGTATTATGTAGAGTGGTTAGAAATACTCCTTTGTTACAAGAAATGAGCGAACAATCTCTAAAAAAAGGTTTTAGATATTCTGCAATAGGTTATTTGGAAATATTATATTCTTCTGAACATGCAGGAATGTTATGGACCAAATTACCGCTTATTTCTATACCAGGTAATTATTCTGGGGAAGAACAAAAGGATAGAGAGATTGCAAATAGAATCTTTAAATTTGGATTAAATTACCAAAATCCAGATCAACAATTCTTAAAGTCTAATGGATACAAAACAAACTTAACAAGAAAAAGAGAACCTTATGCAATTGAACTTTAATGTCTAAGGTAAACTTTTAAACCCTCGTAAGATTATTCTCTAATGGTTACATATTCACATTCTAAGGTTTCTGCATATGAAAATTGTCCATACCAATATAGATTAAGATATATCGATAAGATTAAGCCTTCATATGATAATGGTATCGAAGCGTTTATGGGAGCTATTGTTCATGAAGCTTTAGAAAAACTATACAATGAATTAGATAGTAGAATCTGTTCAAAAGGAGAATTATTTAGCCTTTATAATAAACGATGGGAAGAAAGCTTTTCAGATAAGATACTAATCGCTAGAAAAGGAACTACTGCCGAGGATTATAGAAAAATGGGTATGATATTTTTAAGAGATTATTATGACAAGTTCCATCCATTTAATCAATTAAAAATTATCGGAATAGAAACTCAAGATAAAATCATTTTAAAAGACGGAAGTGAATGGCATATAAGAATAGACAAGTTTTGCAAAGATGATGAAGGAAATTATTATGTGTGTGATTATAAGACGAATTCTAGAATGAAACAACAGGAAGAAGCAGACAATGATCGTCAGCTAGCTATGTACTCTATTTGGGTTAATGAAAAATTTAAAGATGTTAAATCAGTTAAACTTGTCTGGCACATGCTTAAATTTAATGAGACAGTTATTTCTGAAAGAAATAATGAACAATTGGAAAAACTACATGATGAGATGATAGAAACAATTAAAAAAATACAAAAAGCAGAGCAAGAAAATAATTTCCCTGCAAATGTTTCTAAATTATGTGAATGGTGTTTATATCAAGATATTTGTCCAGAATATAGAAAAGCTAAAAGTTTTTGGGAAAAACAAACAGAACTATAAAAAGTTTATATCTTTCCGCCTGCAAGTTTCTTTAAAGCAAGTAGCAATTCTTTAGGTATTGCATAAACAATGGTATGGCTCTTATCAGCACTTAAATTATTTATTGTTCCAAGAGTCCTTAAATGTAAACCCCCGGGATATTTTGAAAGATTCTTTGCTGCATCGGATATGTTTTTTGCGGCACTAACTTCTCCACTAGATTTTATAATAACTGCCTTTTTCTCTCTTTCTGCTTCAGCTTGCCTAGCCATAACTCTTTGTAGTTGTAATGGAACTTCAATATGTTTTAATTCTACAGATTCTATTTTTATTCCCCAAGGATCTGTCTCTTTATCAACTATCTTACTTATTTTATGAGAAATCTCATTTCTTTTTTGTAATAACTCGTCAAGTTCTACCTCGCCAACAATATTTCTCATGGTTGTCTGAGCAAATTGACTAGTAGCATCCATAAAATCCTTCACTTCAATTATTGCCAAACTTGCATCAGTAATCCGATAATATAGTACGGCATTTATCTTTACAGAGACATTATCCTTTGTTATAGCTTCTTGATCAGGTACATCAATAACCTTTGTTCGTATATCTACTCTTTGCCAAGATTCGATTATTGGCAAAACAACCCTAAGACCTGGATTTAACATTCCAGAATACCTGCCAAGGGTAAACTTAACTCCACGTTCATA
>CAZKBE010000022.1:0-12411 GCA_964551115.1 Candidatus Woesearchaeota archaeon | reverse complement strand
ATTCTGAAATATCTCCGCTTACAAGTTCAAATTGTGCTTCAGATACTTCTTGTTTACCTGATCCACCGCCTCCGCCTCCTCCGCCGCCACTAGGCCCTCCCTCGCCAGCTATAGTGATTACTTCGGCAGGAGGCTCATAACCTGCAGGATAATTAAATGTAATCTGAATTGTTTCATTTAATATCGTTTGATTATCTGCATGTTCGATTAATTCTAAATTACCAGATAAATTAGAATAACCATAAATAAATTTAGTGAAATTTAATGGAATACCTACTAATTCTCTTGGGAATAAGTCTAATATATCTTCTGGAAATTCAAAATTTAGTGAAGTGTTTATTTGAGAATTGTTAGATATATTTGCAAATGTTAATTGTAAATTTTCATTTGAGACTAAATAGCTTTCTAAAACTTCAGGTATTTCCCATTGGAAGTTTACATCATAAGCAGTAGTGTTTAGATTATCTAAATTACCTGCTATATTTCTAAAGTAGGATATTATGTTAAATGTTCCTGGGGATAATGAAACTGTTGTTGGATTGGAATAAATTCTTTGAAATAAATATGGTCCGGCTGGGATGATAAATAGGTCCAATTGAACTTCTTCTCTAAATCTTCCATCAATACTATCATTTCTTGATGAACTAATGGTCACTTTTGGATTTTCTACAAGTGGTGAATCTATAGAGGGGAAACTAGCATTTACTGTAACTGTCCTATTTTGAGAGGTATTTAACCACACTTGCCGATTATTTAAATCAAATTGTAAGTAGGTATTACTTGTTTTCCAGTTTATAGGATCACTAGTTCTTAAAATGTATTCTGTACTAAAGTCTTTCCAACCAAGGGTAAATCTAATTTCACAAGAATCATATTGTTCATCTCCAGTATTAAACAATGTTATATTCCCTATATATTTATCTTCATAAAATCCTGCTTCTTCCATAGTTGAATACTCTAAATCCCAGCTACAATCCCAATAACTTTCAATAATTGATTCTATACTTGTACTATGGTCTCCTAGTTCATCAAATGCTATAAATCTTAGTGTAATA
This sequence comes from Candidatus Woesearchaeota archaeon, assembly GCA_964551115.1. Lineage (GTDB taxonomy): Archaea > Nanobdellota > Nanobdellia > Pacearchaeales > GW2011-AR1 > CAKZRD01. Next base: position 11,356 of record CAZKBE010000022.1, on the reverse strand, counting down.
TTGTCTTCATAATCTGGTAGTGTAAAGTTAATAAGATTATTAAAGTAATTTTCTTCAAGATATGTAAAATTGTTAAGAGTAATATTATTCTCGGAAGGTATGTCTGTCCAATTTAATATCGTGGAGTTTTTCCATTGAAGTATTAAATAGTCTAAATTGCCGATTTCATCTAAAATAATGGTAGAGATATTCATAACTACATTTGGATCGAGTTTATTAAGATCCGTTAGATTTATAGAATATCCTATAGATTCTACTCGTGGAGCAACATTCCCTTTGATTATTCTTTCTTCTGTAGTGTTATAGTTTCCTGCAAGATCATATCCGTAGATTTCATAGTTGTAAACTTCTCCAACAATTAATCCAGATTGATTTATGATCAAATTGAACTCAGATAGGTTAATATCCGTAGAAGATAAATTAAAGTAGGTTTTATTTTCATTGACTAATCCAGATTCTGTATATTCCACAGAGTAATTATTTTCTCCGGAGAACTTTTTAATATTTGATAAGTAAATTTGTTTGATTTCTGTTGCTAAAAGTGAACGATTAAATAACATGATTTCATCGATTGAACCATTAAAATAATTTCCTTGGAAATTTATTCCAATTGATTCTCCAAATAATGGGTAGTCTGTTGGATTTCCTAATTCTCCATTTTTAAAATAATGGGTTCCATTAAAGGCTACATGTTCCCATATTTCTGTAGAATGTGGTTTGATCCACATTGCATTAGACGAAGGTAATTTGTTTTCTAATATTCCTTTTGATTGTCCGTCTTGTTCATATATTGCCTTTATAAAATTTTTATTTGGTACAAAATTATTATAGAATCTAATTTTGTCTAGGGAACCATGATATTTTGTATCTGCCGCTCCTAAATTCCAAGAGGCTGTTCCAATGGCTGTTCTAAGTGCAGCTGCATTATTTGCACTTCCAGATATATTTGTAGTTGCATCTAATTCTCCGTTGTAATATATTCTTGTTTGAGCACTTGTATGATCTCTTACCAATAGTATATGTTGCCATCCATTATTTGTTGCTATTGAATTAGTCTCTACCCCCATTCCATTTCCAGAGGTATCCACTATCCACCCATAAAATTTTCCAGTTCCACCATAAGTCATTTGCCAATCTACACTACTCGTTGTAGATCCTCTGTCGTTTATTACCCATCCTCCGTATACATGACTGTCCATTGCTGTTCTATTTGGTTTAGCCCACAGAGAAATTGCATATGAAAGGCCATTACTAATTGTAGAAGATAAAAGGATGTAGTTTCCGTCAGCTGTTCCGAAATTCCAACCATCTGAAGAGGTAGTAACGCTTCCATACATTGTTCCATGTCTTGTTCCTACTCCTAGGTCTGTTAATCCTCCTCCCCCTCCCGGATTATAATAGTGCTGTAACCCTTGACTGATATTTATTATATTTAGAAAATAGTATCCATTGGCAGAGAAATTTAGATAGTTTGTTCCATTAAATTCAAATGAATTTCCATATTTACCTGGCGAATAATTTGCCGATCCTATCCAATTTGCATGATTATTTTTTCCAGAAGAATCGTTTGTATTTCCTTCTGCATTCCAGAAACCGATTAAACTCTCCATCAGTTCTGTAATGGGTTTAGGAATAAAGAAATTAGTATGGCTACCATTCCAACTATATGTTAAGTTTTTCAAATATTTTTCTTTGATAGATCCGTTTAGAATAAAAGAATTTTTTTTACCAGTGTTATTTAATGGAGTTGGTTCATTAATTATTATAGAAGGTGATATTGCATCTACTGTAAATGTAATCGATTCTGAGGTAATTAAATTATCCGTATTGTTTGCATAAAAAGTAAGTGTATTTAATCCAGGAGTTAATTGAATAAAATCTAGGGAAGTATAGCTAATATTGCTTGACCCATTTGAATACCAAAGTGAATCAAATGAGTCTGCAGTAAAATTAATAGTCACATTACTACGTTGCCAGGTATTATTTAATGGAGAATTAATCTCTAAAGTAGGTTGAATTTTATAACGAATTATGATAATTCCACTACCTCCTGCTCCCGCATTACTTGTAGTAGATGATGCTCCTCCTCCGCCTCCGCCCGTATTAGATTCTCCATTCATCGCAGATCCCGTTCCTTGTCCACCGAATCCTCCCCCGCCTATACCTCCAAGTCCTCTGGTAGTTCCTCTACCTCCCCCTCCTCCAGAATAATTGGTCAATATTCCTGAAATATTGGATGCTTTACCTGCTCCGCCATTTCCTCCAAAACCCAAAGTAGCATTGGATCCGACAGAGCTTGCACCTCCTCCCCCTCCTCCGGTTCTACTTGTTCCAGGAAGACTTGCACCTCCTATCCCTGAGCCTCCCGCGTAACCTTGACCACTAGTGCCTAAACCCCCTGGGGCATTTTCACTTCCTCCTGCTCCTCCCCCTCCTGAACCTCCATTCCCTGGAAAACTCCATACTCCGCCCCCACCACCACCAATAGCGATAATATTTTGAAACACTGAGTTAGCTCCTTTGCCCCCGTTGCCATAAGTAGAAGGGCCTCTTATTCCACCAATTCCAACAGATACAGAATTATTACTCCTTGAAACGGATAAATTTCCTGTAATAAATCCACCTCCCCCTCCGCCTCCCGGACCGGCATTAGGACTAGCAGTACCGTCGAATCCACCACCACCACCCCCTCCAACAATTAAATATTCGACTTTTAAATTATCCACAGAAACATTAAAAGTTTCATTACTCAAAAATGTATGAACTACGTATCCGCCAGGGTATGGTGGAGAAGACAGGGGATTTTCTCCATTTTGGTCTAGATAAGTAATTATTCCTCCTGATGCAGGTAGGCCTGCACTGACTCCATCAATCAAAAAGATAGTTAGAATCGCTGAAAGAAATAACAAAAGACAATCTCTTTTTAGATTAGATAGTTTATCACCTTTTTTCATACTTTCACCTCGTAAAAACTCTTTATAAAACTTTCTTTAATTTGGGCAAATAATCTTTTTAAGAATTCAAAAATTTTAGCTAAAATCTATTTATCTATCTTTTTAATGCTTCAAGAACCAAGTCTATTTTTTGTTTAAGTAGTGGATTATTTTTTTTAACATTATTCTAATTGATCAAACGCATTAACAATATTATGCTCTAAATCGGGGTTTTTAGTTATAAACTTGCTAAACAAGGATTGGATCCTACCATCTCTTTTCTTTTGTTCACCCCTAATTTTCTTTAATTTGGCATAAAGCTGAATTTCTTTATCTGAGTGAAAATATAGTGGCATATTGTTTTTCACACTGTTATTTTTCTTTTTGAATTTTCCGTCCAGAATGTTTAAGAAATTTTCTTCAGATATATCTGATAAGTTTTTAGAAGAAAATGAAGGTTTTGAAGAATGTTTAGTGGAGAATTTTGTTGAAAGAATATAATTAATTACTTTAGTGTTTAGATCGGTTGAATTAGAAATAGGTATTTCCCTATTAAATCCATTTCTTAACATTTCAAATTTTCTGATAGTTTTAAAAAATTTCCTTTCAAAATAATTTAAGAATTCTTTTTCGTTTAGTTCTATTCCGTTTGTGAATTTCCAGACCGGTTTTATCTTATTTTGCATATCTATATCTATTTGAATTGATTTTTAAGGGTATCTAAAACTTAAACTGTTATTCTTCTAATTTAGGTCTGTAGAATAATTTTTGTAATTCCTTCTATTGCTTCTTTAATTTTACCCTTTGGATTTATTATAGTATTATCAAACTTATTTTCTAATTTTAATTCTGCTAGGGCGGTCTTTAACCTTCCTTTTATGATTTCTACAGAGTCTGTGTTTCTACCTATAAGTCTCCTCTTTAATTCTGCAGGATTTTCAGCTTTAATGAATATCGTTATACATTCTTTCTCTAACTTTTTTAGACTTAATGCTCCTACTACATCTACTATAAATAGGATATTCTTTCCAGAGTTTAATATTTTCTCAATATCTTTTTTTCGACTGCCATAATAGTTTCCATAAACTTCTGCAAATTCAAACATTTTATCTTTTTTTATGTTTTCTATGAATTCTTCTTTTGTTAGAAAGAAGTAATCTACTCCGTCTTTTTCACCTTTTCTTTGGGATCTAGTTGTACATGTAATAACTTTTTTTAGTTCTAACTCTTTATTATTTAATATATTCTTTCCTATTTCTGTTTTACCTACTCCCGAAGGACCAGTAATGACATATATTTTTCCTTTTTGCTCATCCATCTTGATTTATCTTTAATTGGCACATTATATAATTATCTCTTTTTATGTTTAGTCTAAATAGTTTTGTTGTAATTGCATAGTTACAATAAAGCAAAGATTTATAAACCGAATTCGTTTGAATTGTATATGGTTGTTGAAAGCTTAAATCAATTAGAGAAAAATGTCTCAGCTAGTTTTGGATATGTTAAAAAGGACTTGTTAATGTTAAACGACGCTATATCCGATATGAATGATAAGATTCAACATTTGAGTTTAAATCATGCTGCCTTACTTGAAAAATTAGAGGAAATAAATACTCGATTAAAGTCTAAAAAAGTTACTAAAAAGGTTGTTAAAAAACCTACTAAAAAAGTTGTAAAGAAAAAATTTGCTAAAAAAAATAATAACAAGGAGCTTGACTTTTATGATGTAAAATCAAAGAAAAGATTTAGATCTAACGCTTATACCTACGAGACTAGATCTGGAAGAACTTTTGCGGTGGCTAATGCTCCATCAGGGATAAAGTCTTGGAGAATTGTTTCTTCACCTAAATCTGTATCTAAAAAAGTTACTAATAAAACAAATACTCCAAAAAGAATAGTTAAAGAGACAATAGAATATTAATTTTTATAGTTTTTTGTTTAATTTATTATAATACTTTCTACTTTTTTTAGAAATATTTATTTTAATGATATTTTTTGATTAAATATAAACAAAAATTTCTTAAATAGTTCTTCTTGTTCTTCAATAGTAAAATCTTTGTCTAACATTGGATAAAATTTAGAATCTTCAATTTTTATGTGGGTTTTCATTAATTTGTCAAACAATTTGGCTACGGACTTATCTTTTTCAATTTTAGATAGGTAATCTTTTAATTGTGTGTGTTGCTCTAAGATTGTATTTAATAGTACAAAATCTTTTTTCTTGTTATAAAGACTCATTATAGCTCGTTCTTCTGCAAGAGCATGTCTTCCTTGAATATCTTTTAGTTTGTTAAGTGAATCTACATCTCCTTTCATGAAGTTGTTCAATAGTGCAAGCATCTTACCATGTTCTAATTTCATTTTGGTAGAAAGCAACTCTTTTTTCATATATTTCTTTAGATTATTCAATTTAAATAGTTTATGGGATCTATTCATTTAGTACTTTATGATTTAGACTATCATTTAAAAAGTATTAAAACATAATATCTTTATGAAGAACAAACGAAAAGATCCTTTAGTTGAAAGAATTCAACAAAAAGAGAGATATGATTGGGAGTTTATATTGGATCGAGATGATTTTACTGGGAATCTCGAGATGACTGTTCAAGGAGAAGCTCCAGAATTAAAAATTAATATTTTGCCTCCAAGAAAATTTCAGGGACATACTATTTACCATCTTGCAGGAATAGGGGATAGGATTTGGTCAGATATTAGGCATTTAGCTTTTAATAATTCTTTAGACTGCGATAGGGCCTTAAGCTGCAATTATCCAAAATCCGCACAGTTTTGTTATACTAAGAATTATAAGTCCTGTCCAGGATATAAAAAATAAGTTCTATCTCTCTTTTTTAATTAACCAAAAGCAAATGCCAAATAGTATTATTGCTGCATAGATCCATAGATTATTAAATTCTTGTCCAAACAGTAGGACAGACTTAGCGTAGGTAATTTGGTAGTTAAGAGGTGTTATTATAGAAAAATATTGCATGATTTTGGGCAATGTTTGAACTGGGAAGAATATGCCTGAAACTAACATCAGAGGAAATGCAATAATTAGGGAGAATAAAACGGCTATGCCTTCATTCTCCGATAAAAATCCTATTAAAAACCCGAGTAAACAATTTATTAATGCTACTGAAATAATCAAAAGACTAATATTTTGGATTGAAACAGTGTATCTTCCACCATTTATTAAGAAGAGTGTTAGAACAATTACAAACTGAATTATAACTAAAAATATAAAGAAAATCATTTTAGATATCAAATATGAAAATCCCGAACTAGAAGATTTAACTCTTGTTAAGAAACCGTTTTTTTTATCATAAATTATTGAGATTGAAGCCAACATCAAGATTGTGAAAAGAGAGATAATTGGAAATACATATACGGCTCCAGAGCTTTTATCCATTTTGGATTCATAAATTGGTTGTTTATCTGTCCAAACTGGATTTAGAATAAATTCGGTATCCATTTCTTCTATATTTTTCAAATCAGTATCTATTTGGATTACTCTTTTTTCTAGTGATTTCGAAAAGGAGGTTAATTCTAGTATAATATCCAAATTTGAACGAATAGAATTAGTTTTGGATTTTAGTTCCTGATTCAACGAGTCAATTATTTCCCGTTTAAAACCATATAATGTTGCATCAATTTTCCAAGAGATCAGATTTGAAAATGCTACGTTAGTATTATCATAATAAACTACAATCTTTGCTTGTTTTAAATCTTGAATATTTTTTTCAAAACCTAATGGGATAAATATGCCCAGATCGTATTTTTTAGAGATTATTGCTTTTTTTAGATTGTCTGTACAATTAGTTTTATCCAATAATTCATAGTGAAAGTTAGTCATTCCTGAAAAAGCTTCTTTGGATAGTTCACTATTGTCTGAATCACAAACACCCATTTTAACGGTATATTCAGATGGGTTTAATGCAAAGATAAAGAATAGGGCCAATACTATTGGTATCCCTAAAAATAGATATAAATATTTTTTTCTTTTGTAAAATAATAAAACATCTTTCTTTAGGTAACCATAACTTCTATTAATTATCTTCATCCAGCTTTAAGAAAAATTTCGTCTAGGTTGGGTTCTCTAAAACTTTTCTCCTCGAATTTAATTTCTAAACTATTAAGTATCCTAATTAATGTTTCTTTTGCCTTTTCAGAGGCTAATCCAAACATAATGTATCTTTCATAAGAGTCCATAATCTTTATTTCTTTTAAATAACAATGTTTATTTAATTTTTCATAATTTTCTTGAGATATTCTAGAGACTCTTGTTTCCATAATATATTGTATTTTTAGTTTATTTTTTAGACTTTGCAAGTCCCCATTAAAAAAGATCTTACCATTTTTTAATATTATAATTCTATTTGCATGTTCTTGAGCTTCACTTAATAAGTGAGATGTTAGAATTACTGATTTTCCTTTATTTCTCATAGATTCTAGAAAGTGCCAGACTAATCTTCTGTTTTCAAAATCCAATCCTACAAACGGTTCATCTAGAATCAATATTTGTGGATCGTGTAATATGGACAAGATGATATTTAATCTTACTCTTTGTCCTCCGGAGAGTTCGAATGGTTTTTTTGTTAGTGGTTCTTCTAATTTTAGAAGTTTCATTAATTCTTCAGACCTTTCCAGTGCTTTTCTTTCTGATATGCCAAGATTTAAACCAGATATGCGAATATTATCTTCAATGCTTAGATCTGGAATAATTGATATTTCTTGTGGAACAAATCCGGTTTTGTCTTTTTGGAAAAACTTCGGCTTTCCAAATATTTTTATTTTCCCCCCATATCCTAATGAAATAATTCCTGATAAAATCTTTAAAAAAGTAGATTTCCCACTGCCTGATCTACCAACTATCGCCACAATTTCTTTTTCTTTTAGTTGAATAGAAATCTCCCTAAGTACTTCTTTTTGAGAATATGAAAATCTTACTCCTTCCGTTTCTACCGGTTTTCCCCCTTTAAACCAATTAAATTCCCACATAACACTCTTTTTAGACTAAAAGAGGTTATAAATCTTTCTTAAGAAGTTTAATGATTTTATATAATTTATATTCTTCGATATTGTAACCCCTTGGTTGGTAAGTTCAGCCCAATAATCCTTATAAAGCTTTGAGCGTCTATCGACTTATAATGGTAAAATTTACACATCTAGCTGATTGTCATCTTGGTGGGTGGAGACAAGAAGAATTGCAAAGGTTAAACCTGAATTCTTTTAGAAAGGCTATAGAGATCTCTATTAAAGAAAAAGTTAATTTTATATTAATTGCAGGAGATTTATTTGATTCTGCATATCCTTCTATCGAGATCCTTAAGGAGACTTTTGCAGAGTTTAAGAAGGTTAAAGAGGCAGGAATACCTCTTTATTTAATTGCTGGGAGTCATGATTTTTCTGCTTCTGGAAAGACTTTTTTGGATGTACTTGAAAAAGCAGGTTTCTGTAAAAATGTACATAGTTTTGAAGTAGATGTTAATGGTAAGTTTAAATTAAAACCTTCTTTTTATGATGAAATTGCGATTTTTGGTTATTCGGGTAAAAAGTCTGGGATGGAGATAGAAGATTTAAAAAAGATTTATTTTGACTCTGTTTATCCTTTTACTATCTTTATGTTGCATACAACCATAAAAGATGTAGTCGGTAATATTCCAATGGATTCTATAAATAAACTTGATTTGCCTGTTGCAAACTATTATGCTCTAGGCCATATACACCAAGTATTCAAGAAGGAAGAGGGGAGATCTATTTTTGTTTATCCTGGACCAATATTTCCAAATAATTTTCAGGAACTAGTTGACTTGGGCTGTGGAAGTTTTGAAATGGTTGAGTTAGATAGGGGAATCATCCGGACTAGAAATATAAAATTAGATTTGGTAGACAAATCTTATCTGGAAGTAGAACTTGATGATGGTTTAAGCGCAACTGAGAGGATCATCAGTCAGATTGATAAGCTTAACTTAAAGGATAAAATCTTTTTGCTTAAATTAAGGGGTGTACTAAAGAAGGGTAAAAGTGGAGATATTAAGTTTAATGAGATAGAAGAGTTTGTTTCTAAAAAAGGGGCTTATTGCTTTTTAAGAAATATTTCTTCTATAACTAATCAGGATGAAGAAATTGAAATTGATGTAAAGGAGATTGAGAATATGGAGGAACAGATATTTCAAGATTATTCTCTTAAAAATCCCCACGATTTTAATAAATTTCTCCCAGAATTACTAAAGACTCTTTCTCTTGAAAAAAATGAAGATGAGAAGAGCAATATCTTCGAAGAAAGATTAGTTTCTGAAATTAAAGTGGGATTGGGTCTTGGGGAAATTTTATGAGATTAAAAAAACTTAGATTAGTGAATGTAAGAAGTTATAAGGAGCTTGAAATAGCATTTCCCCAGGGATCTATTCTTCTTAGTGGGGATGTTGGTGCTGGGAAAACTTCTATATTACTTGGTTTACAGTTTGGATTGTTCGGTTTGCAACCTGGACAAAAAGGCTCATCTATTTTAAAGAACGGTGAAGAAAATGCTTTTGTTTCTTTAGAGATGGAAATAGATGGAAGAGAGATTTTAATTGAAAGAACTATTAAAAAAGCTAGAAATGGTTCAATAACTCAGGAAAGTAATAAGATAGTTATAGATGGAATAGAGGAAGAACTTTCCACTTCCGAGATGAGAGCAAGGATAATCTCTCTTTTAGGTTATCCAAAAGAATTTACAAAAAAGTCCGATTTACTCTATAGATTCACAGTTTATACGCCTCAAGAAGGAATGAAGGAGATTATTCAGGAGAAGGCAGATGTTAGATTAGACTTGTTAAGGCATATCTTTGGGATAGAACGTTACAAGCGAATTAAAGAAAATTCAACAACCTTAATTCAGAAGTTAAAAGAGAGTATAAAATTAAAGGATGTTTTATGTTTAGATATTTCTTTATTAAAAGAGAGGGTTGTTGGTGAAAAAGAAAGAAAGATAAAGAAGACTAAGGAAAATAATGATCTTACTATAAATATTGCTAAGCTCAATTCTCAAAAAGAATTAATCCAGATTTCTTTAAATAAATTAAAAGGTGAAATGGAAGATAAACAAAGAGTTGAAAGAGAGATTTCTAGTAAGGAGGCTGAATTAGGTGGAAAGAAATTACTAAGAGCTAGAGTAGAAAGAGAGGTTTCACTGCTTAGAGAACAATTATCGAATAAGACGGAGTTTAGTCAGATAGAATTAGAATCAATTAATCTTCTTTTGGCAAAACATAAAAAACTCAAAGAAGACTTAAGCACGAGGTTTATTCAGATTAATTCTAGGGTTTCTGTTTTAATGTCAGAAAGGGAGAGTGCTATAAGAAGAAAAGAACAGGTTACTTCTATGGAAAGCTGTCCAACATGTTTTCAAGGTGTGGGTATAGAGTATAAAGAAAAAATTTCTAAAAAAGCATCTTATGACGTTGAAGAGATTGATAGGGATATTGAACCCTTAGCTGCAGAAAAGACACAAGTTTTGTTAGATATAGAAAAAGAGAGAAGATTAATAGAAGGGTATGAATCTGATAAATTAAGATTAGAAAAAGAAAAGATTAAATCTGAAAATCTTAGGGCTGTAGATATAAAGATGAAGAGTGAGGTTTTTGTACTTGAGAGGATACTACTCGAAATGGAAGACTTGACTAAAAAGATTAATACTCTCAAAGACAAGCTTAGTTCATTTAAGGATGTTTCTTCTTTATTTGAGTCTGAAAATAAAAATTTTGAGAATTTAAGTAAAGTTATCCAGTTGGCTGAAATTTCTTTTGCAGAAAATAAAAGAGAGATAGAAATACTCTTGGAACGTGTAGATTCAGATGAGAAAGAGATAACTCGGAAGGAGAAAATTCGTGCAGATGCTAATTATTTAAGGGAATTATTGCAATGGGTCGAAATAAAATTCTTAAACCTTATTTCCTTTACAGAGAGAAATGTACTTGCAAAAATAAGGCAGGATTTTTCTAAACTTTTTTCAGAATGGTTTTCTATGCTAGTTACAGACTCGTTAAATGTTGAACTTGATGAGGATTTTACACCGGTTATTTATAATCAAGATTACCAAATAGAATATGACTTTTTATCTGGTGGGGAAAGAACTGCAATAGCTTTAGCTTATCGCCTTGCGTTAAACCAAATGATTAATTCCGTATTTTCTGAAATAAAGACGAAAGACATCATTCTTTTAGATGAACCTACTGATGGGTTCTCTGAAAGACAGTTAGATAAGGTCCGAGATATTTTAGAACAGTTACAATCTAAGCAGATGATCCTTGTAAGCCATGAGCAAAAAATTGAGGGGTTTGTAGATAACGTTATTAGAATTAAGAAAGAAGAGACTAGTCAAGTTGAAACTTAATGAAATATATTTTTTAAAACTTTTTTCTTCTGAGCCATCGCTTGAC
>CAZKBE010000021.1:4221-13000 GCA_964551115.1 Candidatus Woesearchaeota archaeon | reverse complement strand
TTCTTAAAAGAAATTAGGAGAATTATGAAAACAAAAGGACGACTAATGATTCAAGTTTGGAGTAAAAACCATAAAAGAATAGAGAATAAAGGAAAAGAAGCATTTATACCTTGGACTGTTGAAAATAAAAAATTTGAAAGATATTATTACATCTATGATCTAGAAGAGATTTGTGAAGAAATCAAAACAGCAGGATTTAATATCCTACAATTTAGTGAAAAAGAAAATATTGAAATCATTGCAGAAAAAAATAACTAATTTAAATTAAATCTAAAAAATAAAAAAAAGAAAAGGGTGCAAAGCACCCAGTGAAATTCTAATTAAGGAAATTAACTTAAATCCTCAAGACCATAGTCGTTAACACTAGACCTAGACGAAGACTTTTCCTCATACCTAGATTTACCTAAGATATAAGGACTTTTTACGCCAGTCATAATAGTAATAACTCTAATTCTTCCTTGGAATTCTTTATTAATTCTCGCACCGATGATAACTTGAGCTTCAGGAGACAGATGTTCTGTAACCATTCTACCAATGCTATCAAATTCTTCTAGTTTCATATCAGGACCACATGTGATGTGAATTAACGCACCAGTTGCTCCACGATAGTCTACATCTAAAAGAGGGTGTGTAAGAGCTTGTTGAACAGCTGTTTCTACTCTTGAAGTAGAATTGTCTTCACCGATACCAATAACTGCTACATCTCCTCCTTTCATAATAGAAGAAACATCGGCATAGTCAAGGTTGATCAGAGAAGGCAAAGTGATTGTTTCAACAATACCTTTTATCATTGTAGCTACAAGTTCATTTGCTACTGCAAATGCTTGTTCCATTGGAAGTTGTCCAGCAATATCAACTAATCTGTTGTTATCAAGAACAATACAAGTGTCAGCCACTTCTCTTAATTCTTGTAAACCAAATTCAGCTTTGTCTATTCTTGCTTTTTCTGCTTCGAATGGCATTGTAACTACTGCGATAACTACTGCTCCTGCTTCTTTCGCTAATTGAGAAAGTACTGGTATAGAACCTGTTCCAGAACCGCCACCCATTCCAGCTAGAACGAAAACCATATCCGAACCCGAAACAGCTTTCTTCAAGTCGCTGATAGCTTCTTTTGCAGCCTCTCTACCTCTTGCAGGATAACCTCCACAACCTAAACCTCGAGTTAATTCTTTTCCTATCAAAATTTTCTCGTCTGTTTTTGTTATAGATAAGTGCAAAGCATCTGTGTTAATACCATAGATAGTTGCTCCGTTGATACCTTTATTAAAAAGCCATGTTGCCATGTTACAACCACAACCGCCCATTCCAAAAACTTTGATGTTTGCTTTTCCAGCTCTTAATTCGTCGAAATTAATACTATTCTTCTCGGCATTTTGTATTGCCTCTTTTGCAAAATCTAAAACCATATTTTTATTTTTTCATAACCTCCTTTCAGGTAATGAAATATGATAGAAAACCCTCTTTAAAAATACTATGGTTTTATAGAAGTATAATTAAAAATTATTGAGGGTTAATATATGACTCAATATCTTCCAAACTTCCGCCCCATTCATCTAGAGATTTTGATCCTGTTTGATGTAAAAACCCCTTAAGATTATCCAATTGTACCTGTTTAAAAGGATATTCTAATGGTTCTAAATCTAGTATTAATTGCCTAGAGTATGGTCTTGCTGGAACAAACCTTAATTTTCCATTTAATTCCTTTCTGTTTGAAACTAGCATCCTTCTTTTTAGAGGAGTATTATTTTGAGAATAAATAATCGAATGACCTTTTACATCCTTATCAATATGATCGTAATTGGTAATCACAGGGGCAAAATTAAAATTTACTAAACCTTCCTTAAGATTACCTCCCAATGTGCGAGTATCTGGTTGATAGTAGGTTAGAGTCTTAACCCCCTGTAAATCTAGAATATCTGATTCTTTTTGTCTTAGTTTTATCATCCTATGCATCTCCATTTCACTGTATCTAGCATTGGTTGTCTTTCCAAAAGCTACCCTTTCATCCTCAGATAAGGGGACAAAGAATGTTTCTTTATCTTTATAGAAGATATTTGCTATATTGTTTCCTGCATTCCTTCTTTTAAGTTGTTCAGAATGACATTTTCTTGCTCCAAGTGTATCGGTATGGAAATATAAATTAGTATTGCCTCTTGAGGGAATATTTATCAAAATAGAATCTGAACCGGCTGTCTGGGCTATATAAACTCCAGAGTCTTCTAAACGAGAAACCACATAATCTTTCATTCTCTGAGCCTCTTGTTTTGTTATGTTAGACATATTCATTAAAGCCCCCGAGAGTATTTAAACCTTTCGATTAACTGTATCTTTTGAGTGGTAACAAAATAGAAAGATTTATAAATAAAGAGTTATTCAGAAAGGCATGATAAATAAAATAAAATACCTTGCAGTGGCAGGAATTTTAGGGTTGAATTTAGTTGGAGCTGGATGTAGGGATGATCAGATGTATACATCTAGTGCACAAAGTATTTTAGAAGCACAGAAGATTTATGAACAATCCAGAAGAGAAAAACTTCAAGAAGATTATAATGACTTTTCCCAACAAAGAAGACTTTTAATAGAAGAAAATAGAACTTTAAAAACCAAAACTCTTGAGGCGAATGAGCTCCTTGAATCTACCTGGGAAAGCGAAGGTATTTTCAGAGAGGATTAGTTTTTTCTAAAAACTCTTCTTCACTAAAATGGAGCTTTGAAGGGATTATAAAACAAAAAGGACTATTTATGGAATTATTTCTTAAATCTTTTAAATCCCCATATACTATCTTCTGACTAGAAGTTCCAATAGAAGAAACGACCAATACTTTTTGCAGCACTAAACCCTTTTCTTTTGAGGCTTGCTCGAATTGATCAAGTGCCTTGGAAAAATCTAAGGCTATGTCTATTAGCAACAGCGAGTGAGCTTTTATACCCTGATTCTCCAAAATATAATCTATAAAACTTGCAGGTTTATACTTCTCTGTCCAGGTTGGCATAGAAGATATCTTTCCAAACTTATACAAGGAAAGGCCCGTTTCCCCAACAGCATTGATTATAGAGGCATTGTGGAATATTTTATATGGGATATCTTGATTTTTACAAGAATGAATAAGTTGAGAGTGTGTTGTTGCAGAAAAAGGATCCCCATAGACCAGTAAGGCAACATTCCTTTTTTTGGATTCGGCCAAGATAGATTCATCTTCTGTTTGTTCTCTTTTTAATATAGTCAACTTCGTTTGAAGAGAGTCTTCTAAATCTTCCAAAGTATATGGAAAATCAACAGTATAGGATTCTAGATAAGCAATTTCACAACACAACAAAGCTGCTTTTGCTTCCAAAGAGATAGATTTCTTGTCTAACCCGAGTCCAATTAAATAGAATGCCATTTTACTGAATAATATGTGTATATTTATCTTTTTTAGCCTTTCTTATGGCAACAAACCAACCTTTCTCTGCATAGGCATTCCACCTTTTCCTAAAGATATTGCAAAAAAATCTTACTTTTGGACCTTGAGAGGGGTCAAGAAGATAAATGCTATGCCAATTTATATGTTTAACAACTGAATAATGAGCTAAATTTCTATCAAGACAGTCCGGGTCTTCATGAGTATTATAGTAAACTATAATTCTCCAACCCTTGCGATATAATTTCTTAAGTTCAGATAAGGAGCCATGACGTTGCACCATATAGTCTAGTTTGTATCTTTCCGCGACCCTGGGAATATGTTTATTCCAAGTACCTATAACCTTATTGGTCCTCATCTTTTTCGCAAGATACTTCTCACTCTTTTTAATGCCTAAAGACCCTAAAATCATTCGCATACAGGCCGGGCCACAGGTATACTTAGTTTCTTGCTTATAATAGGGGATTCTCATAATTACTACTAGAAAATAGGGTATAAAAAGCTATTTTTTATGGTTAAACAGAAATATAAGTAAAAATTAACGGTTAATATGAATATATTTTCTATCCCTTGCTTTTTTAATTGCAGCAAACCACTGAAAATCTTCCGAATCTCTCCACTTTCTCTTAAAAATCTTTACAAAGTACCGCTTTTTATCCCCATAATAAGGGTCTAGTAAGTAAATACTATGCCAATTAATCTTCTTAATAACTGCATAATGCGATCCGCTTCGATCTACTTTGATTGTACGGTTAGTATTGTAACACACAATTATTTCCCAGCCTGCTCGATATAACCTCCGAAGATCGGAAATAGTTCCCTCACGCTCAATAATATAATCCAATTTATACTCTTCAGCCAGTTGGGGGATGTACTTATGCCACGTACCGATTATCTTATTTGTTTGCATCTTTTTTGCAAGAGCCTTTTCGGATTTTTTCACCCCAATAGAATTTAATACCATCCGCATACATGCCGGGCCACAGGTATACTTAGTTTCTTGTTTATAATAGGGGATTTTCATGAATTTCTAATAGGCCTTTTAGTTAGTCTTCCATAGTCCCAAACAAGTACCATTAAGAGTAATGCAGCTAAAAATATAAAAATAAGCTTATCTAAGAATAAAAATAATAAAGATCCCAAAAATAAAACAATTTTAAATGTCTGAAAATACTGTCTCTTTTGGTAAATAACCTTCTCATCATGAGTTAAGGATCTAGCAATCAACCCAAAGACCATAGAACATAGAATTACAACTAAACCGAGGTATATATCCATGTGTTCTATAAACTGCGTTTATTTATAAGGTTTATTGAAAGCAGAACTGGATAGAAAATCTTAAAAACCATCTCAAGTCCCCCTGAATATGTTGAAAATTGAAACTTACCTGGCTAGAGATTCATACGGAGGAGTAGGACTATTTGCAGGAGAAGATGTACGATCCGGACAAATAATCTGGGAGTGGAGAGATGAAGTAGAAAGAACATTTACAAGACAAGAATATGAATCCCTTCCACAAGAGTTCAGGAGATATGTTGAAAAACACGGATACTCTCCAGATGGAAAAACAATCGTCTTAAATTTAGACGATTCTAAATTCTTCAATCATTCTTTTGAACCAAATACCCTTGAAGACTTAGAAGGCAAAATTAGAGTAATGCAGAATATTAGGAAGGGAACAGAACTAACATGTGACTATACCCTTTTTGATTGCCAAAGAGAATTTTGTAGTTCATTTCTTAAAGAAATGAATTCATAATCTTTTTAATAGGAGTTTCCTTACACTGTTTATGAAATTAATTGATGTCCATGCTCACCTAGATGATTCTCGCTTTGAAAAAGACCTAAAGGAAGTAGTGATGAATGCCACAAATAAAGAGGTTAAGAATATAATTGTTTCAGGAGTTAATCCAGAGACTAATAGAAAAATATTAGAAATTTGTAAAGAATTCAAAATAGTTCGGGCAAGTTTTGGCTTATACCCTATAGATGCTCTAGGGGAGAGGATTAAAAGAAATTTAGACGAAGATACTAGACCAATTAAACCATTTGATGTAGATGAAGAATTAGAATGGATTAAGAAACATAGAGAAGATTGCGTTGCAATAGGAGAAGTAGGATTAGATTTTAAGATCGCTCCAGATTATAAAAAAGAACAAATTGAAATTTTTGAAAAGATTTTAACATTTGCCAAAAAGTTAGATAAGCCAGTAATTATCCACTCAAGAAATGCAGAGTTAGAAGCAATAGAAATCCTAGAAAAGTTTAATATAAAAAAAGTTGTTATGCATTGTTTTTCTGGTAAAAAAAGTTTAATTAAGAGATGTGTTGAAAACGGGTGGTTTTTATCGGTTCCACCGGTGATAACACGCTTGGATCATTTTAAGACTTTAGTAGAAATTGTTCCACTAGAAAATTTGTTAACTGAAACAGATTCTCCATACCTCTCTCCGGTTGTTGGACAAAGAAATGAGCCTGCTAATGTTGCAATTACAATAAAAGAAATTGCTAAAATAAAAGATTTAGGCGAAGAAGAAGTTGCCGAGATTATTTGGAAAAATGCGGAGAATTTGTTTAAACTATGAAAACAAAATTTGACTCATATAACTTGAATGGATTACCCAAGGGATGTAAATATTGTGTTCGCGGAGAAAAAGCAGTCTTGTTCTTGGGAGGAAAATGCTCTAGAAATTGTTGGTATTGCTCACTAAGCGATAGTCGAAAGAAGATGGAAAAGGCGTTTATTAATGAGAGAGAAATAAAAAGAACAAAAGATCTTGTGGAAGAAATAAAGGCAAGTAAATCCATAGGTGTCGGAATAACTGGGGGAGACCCTTTAGTTTACTTATCTAAAACATTAAAGTTTTCTAAGATATTAAAAGATAAATTTGGTAAAAAATTTCATATCCACGTCTATCTACCCCTTAATCTCGTCACAGAAAATACATTAAAAAAACTGTCTAAGAATATAGATGAAGTTAGATTTCACCCCACATTCTTGGTAGATAACTCAAATGAAATATTAGAAAAAGAAAAAATAAAACAAGCTTCTAAATTCTTTGGTAAGAATAATGTGGGAATAGAAGTCCCTATGTTACCTGAAAAGAAAAAAGAAATTTATAATTTTGTATACTCTATTAAAGAAAATATTGGTTTTGTTAATTTAAATGAATTTGAAATATCTGAAACTAACTTTATTATAGTTACAAATAAGTATAAATTAAACGAAGATACCTATACTATTTCTGAATCCAAAAAAGCTGGAAGATGGATCCTAGATAAAGCAAAAAAAGACGGATTGAAATTAAAATTTCATTTATGCACAGCTAAAACAAAAGATTTTCATCAGTATAAAAACAGACTGTTAAGACATAAAATATTGCCATTTGGCAATAGACTATGCAATGGAAATGTTGTTTATTTTGTAATCTATGAAGAGCCTAAAGAAAATTTAATTAAGATAAAAAAGCTTACAAAAAATTATTTTTATGATAAAGAAAGAAAGAGGATTATTCTAAAGATAGATGATGTCTTGAAGGTTTACGAAAATCTTAATTTGCGAATAGCAAAAGTTGAAGAGCAACCAGTTTTTGGAAATGAAAGAGTTTCATTGGAATGGATTGGAGAATAATGGGAAGATTTTTATAGCTGGAAAATTTATTAAGATTATGGGATACGGATGGATAATATTTGCTTTACTCTCTGCAGTTTTTGCTGCTCTGGTTGCAATATTTGGAAAAATAGGGCTACAAGGCATAGACTCTGGAGTTGCTACAACAATTAGAGCAGTTATTATGGCAGCATTTCTGTTACTCTTTATATTAATGCAGGGTAAAATTGGAATGATCTCAGGTATTTTAGAAAATAATAAGGCCATACTTTTTATTGTTCTAAGTGGAATAGCCGGAGCTTTATCTTGGTTGTTTTATTTTGTTGCATTGCAGGCAGGAAATACTAACCAAGTTGTTGCAATAGACAGATTGAGTATCGTTTTTGTGGTAGTATTCGCTTTAGTTTTCTTAGGAGAGAAAATTGATTTAAAAGGCTGGATTGGTGCAGGTATGATCTCTGCGGGTGCTATATTGATGGCTTGGAAATAAAAATATTTCTAAACGTCATTCCCCTAATTCTTGAAAATAAACCCTTCTTTTTTTCTGGAATCTTTTCTCTCAATGCTCTTTTCATATAATTATTAACTAACCTGTGTTTTTTTCCTATAGACAAATTTCTATTTGTACAAGGTCCACCAATACAACCACCATTGCAAAAAGTAACATCCAAGAATTTAAGATTTTTATATTTCTTAGGATTATTCTTTATTTTAAGAAGAAGTTTTTGGACCTTCAACCAACCATCGCATATTTGATATTCATTCTTTTTTAATATACTTTTTATCTTTGCAGTTTTAGTTAGGCCTCCGGATAAAGGATATACCTTTGTGTAATCGTTGTAGAGTTTATCAAATGAAATACAATGATCGTTTGAAGAGATATGATTATGCTCTAAGAAAACCTTAAGTTGCTGATAGTCAAGTACATAGTCCACATAAGGAGATTGATTTGCTTCGGTTTTTTTCATATGGCAGGGAGAAATAAAAAATATTTTAGTTTTTGGATAGATTTTTCTACAAACCTTTCCCATAGCAACCATTGGCGAGTCGATGGGCGCAATATTCTCTCTAAATTTGGCTAAATCAGGATTATTATTTATCGACTCTACAATCCCCGGACAAGTAGAGGAAATACAAAGCTTACCGTGTTCTTTTAGAATTTTATGATATTCCCTATTCACTATTTTTGCGCCAAAGGTAACTTCAACAACTTCATCAAAACCAAGCTTTTTTAATTGATTTACAATCGAAGGATATGTGAAATCAGTCAAAAAAGAAGGAGCAACCATTGCAACTTTCTTTATTTTCTTATTTACTAAAACTTGTTCTATCTCCGATATGTTGTTTTTTTTTATCATCTCTTTTATATTTATTGGGCTAGGAGGTTTATTAAGGTTTTGAATTAATTAAAATTTCATTGCTATCTAAACTTGAACGATAGTAGATGAATATTTCTGTATCATATCCCTTATCTCGGAGTTTTCTTGCAGCTTCTATCGGCGATGCATCAATCGCAAAACAAGAGAGATTATCAAAAACTAATGCAATATAATGCTCCGGAGGACATTCTTTTTGATTGTATCTACCAATTTAGAATACCATGCTTTTCTTTGTTTGCTCATTGTATATACCCTCCTTTCTGAAACTCCCATAACTTAGCATACTCTCCACCTTCTGCGATTAATTTTCTATGAGATCCCATCTGAATGATTTTGCCCTTCTTCATTACTACAATTATATCTGCATCCATTATTGTGGAAAGTCT
>CAZKBE010000021.1:0-4121 GCA_964551115.1 Candidatus Woesearchaeota archaeon | reverse complement strand
TTTTGCCCTTCTTCATTACTACAATTATATCTGCATCCATTATTGTGGAAAGTCTGTGAGCGATAATTATAGATGTTCTTCCTTCCATTAATCTTGCTAGATCTTTCTGGATTTCATGTTCTGTTTCGGAATCTAAAGCAGAGGTTGCCTCGTCTAGAACCAAAATCTTCTTGTTTGCTAAAATAGCTCTTGCTATTGAAACTCGTTGTTTTTCTCCACCAGAGAGTTTTACTCCCCTTTCCCCCACAATCGTGTTTTCTTTATTTGGAAATGTGGAGATTATTTCATCTAATTGCGCAAACTTAATTGCCTTCAAAACTTCTATGTTTGTTGCATTTGGTTTTGAAAACTTGATGTTGTTATAGATCGTGTCATCAAATAGGATACATTCCTGAGGGACTATCGCCATCTCACTTCGTAATGATTCTTGTTTAACTTCTTTAATATCTTGTCCATCTATAAGTATCTCTCCGCCATCAACATTATAAAGCCTATAAAGAAGTTTTACAAGGGAAGTCTTACCGCAACCCGAATGACCAACCAAAGCAACTTTTTTGTTTCGAGGTATATTTAAACTGAAATTTTTGAACAGATTTTTCTTTCCATAGGCAAAACTAATATCCTTAAACTCTACCTTCCCTGTGGTGATTGAAAGTGGTTTTGCATATGAGACATCAACGATCGTAGATTTTACCTCTCCATATTCAAACAATTCTTGAAAATCAGTCATAGATCTGTAAAAACCCCTTATTCCATGTACAAATCCAAACATATTTCCTATTACATTTCCATAAATAGTATAAATAAATGCAACTGTTCCAATAGTTAATTCTCCTGCTAAAAAAGATCTCAATGGAAAAAACAACAAAAAGATTGTACCTATACCAACGATCAGAACGTGTCCTGCATCAAACCACCTGTAATAATTCCAATGTTTTATTGCGGCCTTCTTCGTTCTTTCTGCTAAAGACAAATACTTCTCCTTGATGTAATTCTCCTTACCGAAATATCTTATAGAATCTATATTTGTAAATATATCTGCAATATTCCCCTTTTCTATATCTTCTGCCTGATTATATTCTGCCTTAGCGTATTTTTGTATGTTTTGTATAAATAGGCTATAAGAAATGAAGATAATGCTAATTATAAAAATTACAATGGCTGGAGCAATACTAAAATATGCTATAGATAATCCTACTGCGATTAATTGGATAATAAGGGGTAAAAAATTAAATACTAGGATGTCTGTCATTGTCTCTGCTGCGTTTGCCCCACGATTCATTCTAGAAATTAAAGAACCTGTTTTGTGGTTTGTATGAAATTGATGATCTAAATGGAGTATGTGATTAAAATATTTTTTCTTAATCTCTAAAATAATTTCTGAGTCTAATGCGGAAAGAAAACTTACTTTTAACCATTCCCCACTAACCTGGACTACTTTTAATATTAGGTATGCTGTCAAAATGCCAAAAAGGATTTGAACAAATATATTTTTTGCTAAATCTCCTGCAAAGAATTCAGTTCCACGATCGATTATTATTTTATATAAGAATTTATCTGCAACATATGCAATCTGGATAACTAGAATAATAAATAAAATAATCAGAGCTTTCCACCAATGAGGTTTTAAGAAACTAGAATATTCCCGGAAGTTACGCCTTAAATTTAATTCTGGTTTATTCTTACTGTTGTTTTCCATAATCCTCTTAGAGAATTTAGCTTTATATGTTTATTTGAATTATTTTCTTAAATGATCGGTTCATTGATGATTTAATAAACCGGAAGATTTACTCTTAAGGAATAATAGAAGAATGAAGATAACTGAATAGGAAATCGCCACTTTAAAAAATAAATTAGATAATTCAGTCACTCAAATTAAAAATCTCTGCTATTTCTGGTCTTTTGTATTGACAGTTCATACAAGTCGTTAATGCTCTTCTTGACTTTCTTTGAAGTTCTTCTGTACTAAATTCTGTTCCAGTACTATCTCCATCTAGTTCTAACTCAAGTGATTGCATAGCTTCATTTCTTGCAGTCCATAAGGGAACATTTACTAATCGATCCGTTTTTGAATCATAGGAATCATTAAAAAATCCCTTGTTCCCCAAGCCAAAACATCTTTTGCAATTTACTACTGCTCTTTGGTAGGACATTTTTTATTTCCTCCTGCTTTCGCTATTTAATTTAGACAAAACAAGCTCCCCCAGGATTCTTCTAAATCCTTCCTCATCAAGAACTCTTCCAAACTGAAATCTGCCACAATCGCTATTAAATATTTCTTTCCTATTAAAATGAGTTCTATCTACAGAGTAAGGGACATAGCTAAACCCATTTTCAAGCAAAATGGAGTTAATGCTGAAGCAACCATCGATATGGGTTCTTCCATTGAATTTCTCTAATATACCGTCGTAGGTTAAGGTGTCCAGAGGATTAGAACCCGCAACTATAACTCTGTATATCTTGCCAGGATGTATATTAAACCTAGATTCTAATTTTGGATTTCTATCGTTAAGGGATAACACTAATTCTCTTTCTTCTAATCTTTTTTCTCTTTCTAGTTGTTCTTTTAATTCTAGTCCCCTCTGTCTTTCTTCTTCTCTTTCTCTAATAAGCCTTGCTCTGTGTGGAATTGCTTTAAGAGGAATGCAACCTAATCTTGTAGAGGTTTCTGGATTAAACTCGCTGTAATCTACCGATTCTATTTCTCCAGTATTTAAGTCACACCGAAGATTCCCTAAATATCTTGGCGACCTTCTATCTTCCATTCTTTGAAGTTCTGCAATCCATTCTCTTTGCTTTTTTGTTAAATTTGAGTATCTCATGTTATCTCCATATTGCTCCTGCAATTAAGCCAAGAAAAATTACTCCAAGAGGAATATTTTCAGGTATTTTCAAACCCATGATTAAAAGCCCTATGAGTAGAATAGCAATTCCACCTGTAAATTTTAAAATATTTAAATTAAAGAAAGCTAAAGCTTTTGCTCCTACTCCTGCTGCTAAAACAACTAGGGTTGTTGCTATTAATCCTGCAAATAAAGCCGCCAACATTCTTTCTTTCATAGTTCCATCAAAAAATAAAGCCGTGAGAATTGCTCCAGGCCCTGCTATAAAAAGTACAGCTATCATAAAGGCATTCTCAATTTTAAACAAACCAGCTAAAGCGGCTATGCTTATTGAGCCATTTAATCCTCCTATTCCTAGGATAGTTGCAAGACGGTTTATCTGGCCCTTTTTACCTTCCCCATTATTTGCTCTTTCGCTAGTATGGTTTTTTGTTTTATCTTCCATATTAATATATCTAAAACAGGTACCATTATATATATTATTGAATAAAATACGAAAGATAAACTAAAAGCTTATAAATAGCTGAATATTGTTCAGTTTATGAAAGACATAAAACCCAAGATCATACAACTCTTTAAAGAAGGAAGCTGCACTCCGCAGATATCTGTGATAGCAAAGAAACTAAAAGAGCCTTCAACAACGATACACTACAATGTTAAACAGTTAGAAAAAGAAGGGGCAATAAAAACTTACAAAGCTGTTTTTGATTATAAGAAAATAAATGAAGGACATTGTAGCTATGTTTCTGTAAATCTCTCTCAGGAAAACTACGGGGATCCAGAGGTGGTAGCGCATGAACTTGCAAAAGATCCTCGTGTAGAAAGTATTGACATTTGTACAGGAGAATACGAACTTCTTATTAAGCTTAGAACCAAAGATATTGACGAATATTATGAAACTCTTAAAAGTTGGGTTAAGAAATATAGGTTTAGAAAATCAGTTTCTGTAACTTCGCTTCATCAAATTAAAAGTGAATTTGTTAAATTGGATTAATTTTTATAAACTCTCTTCCAAATTAAAAACCGTGCAAAAACTAAAAAGAGCCATTGAAATTTTCTTTATAGTCTTGGGTTTATCTATCGGTTTACTTAATTTTAATAAGTTTATCTGCCGTTCTTGGTTCCATTTTAATTAAGACGATCTTATTTTATGTTTCCAACCAAATCTTGTAGGCTCTCTTCCTTCAAGATATCTTTCAATAACCGATTTATTTATTGTTCCTTGATTTCCAATATTTATTCCTGTAATTCTATTTACCAAGTTTTTTGCACTCGTTT
>CAZKBE010000020.1:0-13740 GCA_964551115.1 Candidatus Woesearchaeota archaeon | reverse complement strand
AAGAAGAGTTGGTATATTTAGAAGCTCAAGATTTCTTGAAAAAGAGGGGACAGAGCCTGTAGATTTAATTTTTTATTCTTCTTTCTTTCGGTAGAAAACTTAATAATACTTTTTGATCTGTTAGTTTAGCTGTTCCTATAAAATCTTGTTTATATTTTACAGCTACAAAACCATTAATCTGCGAGTATTTACTTTTTTGTTCATCTGTAAGTTCAATATTATCTCCTCTTAACCATTTTTCCTTTTGTTCATCGTTTATGCTTATTATATTATCCTTTACTTGATCTTTTATTGCATGCAATCCGTCTAATGAAATCCTTGTTTCTTGATTTCCTTTCTTATCTTGGAAGTCTTTTGCAAAATAAAGTCCGATTCCTTCTATTTGGAACAATGACCAAATCCTATTGATCTGTTCGTTAGTTAGATTACCGGTGAATATTCTTATTCTATCTCCTGTTCTTATGAACAATTCATTCATTTTAAGTTCTCCAACATAACTTAGTCCTTCCAAGACCTTCTTCTTCTTTGTTTTATCTAGTACCTGTAATTTCATCTTCTTTTTTCTAGTTTACACTCTTCTCCTATTTTTTTTATTTTAGCTAAAAAGAATCCATCTGAATCGTTATCATGTGGATAAATTCTACAACAGTTCTTTATCTCTTCATGAAATTCTATTTTATTCCAATGAGTTATTCCGGGGCGTGTTTTCATAGGTAAATTTATTTTCTCTACAGTAATCTCAAAGTTATCTTTTAGATATTGGATAACCTCTTCATCTTCCTCCGGAGAAAGTGTACAAGTTGAATAAACCATTTCCCCTCCAACTCTTAGAATTTTTAGGGCTTCAGAGGCTAGTTTTTTCTGTACTTTTGACATCCCTTCTATTACTTTCAAATTCCATATATTCATAGTATTTGGGCTTTTTCTAAGTGTTCCTTCTCCTGAACAAGGAGCATCTACTAGAATTTTGTCAAAAAATATCTTTTCTCTTTGACATTTTTGGCAGAATTGTACTCCATCTTTTTTTGTCACAATGGTATTTGATACTCCGCATCTTTCTAGATTTGTTGTAAGTATTCCTATTCTGCCAAGAGATACTTCATTTGCAATAATTACTCCCTGATTATTCATCATCGATGCTGCCTGTGTTGTTTTACTTCCAGGAGATGCACATAAATCAAGAAAAAAATCTTTTTCTGAAGGTTTTAACGCTATTATTGACATCATAGAGCTTGTATCTTGTACGTAATAAAATCCCATGAGGTGTTCAAGAGATTTACCCAGTTCTCCCGGTTTAAGTTTAGAATCTGGTTTGATTATCATTATTTCTGGATGTTTATCCGAGATAAATTCTAGTTTCCATCCGTAGTCTTCTAATCTTTTTTTTAACTCCTCTGTTGAAATTTTTAATGTATTACATCTAATGGAATCTATTGGTTTTGTATGGCAAATTTCCCAAAAAGCATGACGATCCTCATTATCTGGTAAGAGTAATTTTATTCTTTCTTCAAATAATTCTTTAGGATTATATTTATAGGTTTTTTGTTCCATGATTTTGCTTATTTTATTGATTTTAAATAGTTGATGTTTAATTTCAATTTATATATAACTCCCTTTTTAGTTAAATTTATAAACAAGGTGTTCTTTATTTTTGTATGAATAGACAACACATAACTGGTTTTATTAAGATCAAGTTAGTGTGCGGTCCGTTTAATCTAAGGGTTGCTTATTGATTCTCTATTTGGCCTTTAGATTTGCTTTTTATAAAATATTTGAATAACAAGTTTTGGGCCTTTGGAAATCTTTAAAACCATTAGTTAATTAAATACATGGGAGAAAAGATGAAACGAAACGAAGAATTCCTCGAGTTAGAAGATTTGTCTGACTCGGAGAGAGAATATTTGAATAGAATTCACAGTCAAGAAAGAGATTAAGGGTTGAATTTACTTTTTTGATTTTTGTTTAGCTGGGCTTGTGAGCTTTTTATTTATCTCTATTAATGTAGTATTTATACTTTCCAGAGTTTGGTTCATATGTTTGATTCTTGAAAGGGTTTTATAATTTGTTATACTTTTAAAGAAAAGGAATATCAAATAGATTATTAATATTATTCCTGCCGTCTGGAAAATTCTTATTAATGTTGTTAATCCTGGAAGGGTTCCGACTGTTTGGATTAGTTCAGATAATATTGCTACACTTGTTTCATTCCCCATCTATTTTAGAAGTTTTAATAGTTTTTAAATGTGTTTTTATTTTTGCATATTCTAGTAAAAACCTTTAAAAACTAGGTTTTACTATATTTTATATGGTTAAGGAAAAGGCTATTGGTTTTGTTAAGGAGTTTAAAGATTTTTTAAAAGAGTATAAGGTTATTGGTTTAGCCATTGCTGTTATTATGGGTTTTGCAGCCAATACGTTAGTAAAGTCCTTAGTAGATAATATTGTTATGCCTTTGATTACCCCCTTTATTCCTGGAGGAGCTTGGCAAACGGCCACATGGAGCTTTTGGGTTTGGAAGGGTATTGCTTGGGGTCCATTTTTAGCTTCGCTTATATATTTCATAATTATTGCCTTAGTAATATTTTTAATAGCAAAATTTGTTTTGAAAGAAGAAAAAGTTAGTAAGAAATAATATTTGTTTTTTATTCTTTTTAGAGGCCTGTAGATCCAAAACCGCTTGATCCCCTTTTCGTTTTGGTTAATTCTTCCACTTCTTCAATATTTGCAGTGAAAATCGGTTGGATTAATATTTGTGCAATTTTTTGTCCCTTTTTTATTTTGAAATCTTCTTTAGAGCTATTAAATAATATTATTCCATACTCTCCACGATAAGTATGTTCTATTACTCCGCCCATCGTCTTTATTCCATTTTTTAAAGCTAGGCCAGACTTATCCCAGATAAGGGCTACAAATCCTTCGGGCAATTCTATGGATATGCCTGTTTTAACCAATTTTCTTTCTCCCCCAGCTATAACTATTTCTTCAGATGAGAAGAGGTCCATTCCTGCATCACCTTCGTGAGCATATGAAGGTATAATTGCATCCAGGGATAATTTTTTAATTTTAATCCTTACAGAATTCATTTTAGTTAAGGTTGACTCCATCGTTTAGTTTTCGAGGTATTAAATGGAAATGAAGATGATTTATTACTTGCCCTGCAGATTTGAAATTGTTTTGTAAGATATTAAAACCTTCAGATCCTATCTCTTTTACATTTGTCAAGTATTCTCCTTTTATTAGAGTAATTAGTTCATTTCCTAATATACTTGGCATGTGGAGAACATTGTCATAGTGTTTTTTTGTTATAACTAGAATATGTCCTTCTGCCTTTGGATATTTATCTTTAATTACAAAAAAGTTATCTGATTCATTAATTTTTTCTACAGCTATTTCCCCAGAAGCCATTTTACAGAATATGCATTCCTGATGTTCCATACATATTTTATTGAAAAATAGTTTTAATATCTTTCTATTCTAAGAATAATAGGGAGAATATTATCAATACTCCAAGAATAAAAGAGACTATTTGTAGTAGGGATGTTTTAATTTTGTTTTGTTTGTGTAATTCCGGTATTAAATCGCTTCCGGCAATATAAATAAATCCTCCGGCAGCAATTAACAATATTACTGACTCTATTTTATCTATCCAAGAAAACATTAAAAATCCAAATATCGCCCCAATGAATGCTGTTAGTGCAATTAAAAAATTTAGTAGAATTGCTTTTTTAGGTTTAATTCCTCCGTGGATTAATATACCAAAATCTCCTATTTCTTGAGGAATTTCATGGAATAAAACTGCTAAACTCGTAGCAATCCCTGCAGGTATGGAGATTATATAACTTGCAGTGATGATTAATCCGTCTAAAATATTATGCAAACCATCACCTATTAAATTCATAAATGCAAAACTATGTACATGTGTTTTAGTTATAGGCATATGGCAATGATTCCATAAGACTACCTTTTCTAAAAAGAAGAATAAGAGTATCCCTCCAAGAATAATTAGTGGATAAGTTGCATTTGAGAATTGTTCTGCTGCTTTAGGTATTAGATGCAAAAATGCGTCTGCAAATAATGATCCTGCTGCAAAACTTATCAAATAAATTAAAATTTTTCTTAATTTTTCTGTTTTAAGACTAACAAAAAATATACCTATCAAGGAGATTAGACTAACAAAAAATATACTTATTAATGAGTAAATCAGTCTATCTAACATTTTTATTAGAGATTCATTTGCTATTTAAAACTTCCTAATTAGGTCTCTATTTTTGGCATTTTTTCATGCCAGAGTCCGCCGGATTTATAATTTGTTAAACATTGTTTAACTATTCTTCCTAGTTCTTCTTTTTTGAATCTATTCTTGTTATAAAAGCAGCCAATATTTGCTAGACCTCTCCAATATTCTTGATTTTCTGGATCCCAAGACATACCAATTATTAGTGTATTTTTGTCATCCAATATTCCATTTTTAATCGCTCTTTTACATGATTCATATCCATTTAGCATTGGCAAATCACTATCAGAGACTATTGCATCAAATTTATCCCTCTTTAGTGTGGTATAAAGTTCCCACCCATCTTTGGCAAGGGTTACCTGAAATCTTTCTTTGATTAATGAATCCATATATGCTTCTTGGTAATCTATAAAGTCTTCAGCTAGTAATATCCTCTCTAACATCTATTATTAGAATAAAAAGACTTAATAAGTATTATGTTTGGAAAGTTTTAGGGCTTATAGTTCAACGGTAGAATATTCGGCTGGCAGTCGAGTGGTCCGGGTCCGATTCCCGGTGAGTCCATTTTACTTAATTTAACAAAACCCTTAAAAATCTCGTTCTGGTCTTGTTTTTATGGTTATTACAAGAAAAAAATTAGTTGAAATGTATATTGAATTTTTTAAGAGTAAGGGACATCAAGAAATAAAGAACTCTTCCCTTGTTCCAGAGAATGATCCAACAGTTTTATTTACTACAGCAGGTATGCACCCTTTAGTTCCTTTTTTACTTGGGGAAAAACATCCTCAAGGTAAAAGATTAGTAAACGTTCAAAGGTGTATTCGGACAGGAGATATTGAAGAAGTAGGAGATTGCTGCCATCATACTTTTTTTGAAATGATGGGAAATTGGTCTTTAGGAGATTATTTCAAAAAGGAAGCAATTGAATGGAGTTTTGAATTCGCTACAAATGTGTTGAAATTTGATAAAAAAAGGATTGCAGTAACGGTTTTTGCAGGAGATAGTGATGCTTCGCAAGATGAGGAGGCTGCCAATATTTGGTTATCTTTAGGAATTCCAAAAGAAAGAATTGCTTACCTAACAAAAAAGGATAATTGGTGGGGACCGGCCGGAGAAACAGGGCCATGTGGACCAGATACTGAGTTTTTTTATTGGACTTCAAATGAAGATTTAGCCCCTGAAGTTTATGATCCCCGTGATAAAAGATGGGTTGAAATTTGGAATGATGTCTTTATGCAATATTTAAAAGAAAAAGATGGAAAATACTATGAAGCTAAACAGAAGAATATTGATAACGGTAGGGGTTTAGAACGGGTCTTAGCAGTTATGAATGGTGTGGGGGATAATTATCTAACGGAAGTTTGGCAACCGATCATTAAACAAATAGAATCTTTATCTAGAAAAACGTATTTAGGGAACGAAAAAGAGATGAGGATTATTGCTGATCATCTAAAGGCTTCTATTTTTATTATTGCCGATGGCGTGGTACCATCAAATTCTGAAAGAGGGTATGTCTTGAGAAGATTAATAAGGAGAGCAATCAGAAATTTAAGGAAATTAGGCGTATTGGGGGATGCTTGTCTATTTTCTCTTTCAGATTCTGTATTTAAGATTTATTCTGATTATGATATTTTACAAAAAAGCAAGGATAAGATAATCAGCGAATTAATGCAAGAAGAGGAAAGGTTTCTAAAAACTATCGAGCAAGGTGAAAGGATTTTTGAAAGGTTAATTAAAGATAATAAGGAAATCTCGGGCAAGGATGCTTTTTTACTTTATCAGTCATATGGGTTTCCAATAGAAATGACTGTTGAGATTGCTAAAGAAAAAAATCTCACTGTGAACCTTTTAGATTTTAAGAATGAAGAAGAAAAACATCAAGAGCTGTCTAGAACTGCCTCTTCTGGAATGTTCAAATCAGGCTTAGCAGATAATTCTGAGGCGACTACAAGATTACATACCGCAACTCATTTATTAAACCAGGCCTTAAGAATTGTCTTAAAAGATAATGCAATTTTTCAGAAGGGTTCTAATATAACTCCTGAAAGAGCTAGATTTGATTTTAATTTTGATAGAAAATTAACTTCGGACGAAATTGAAGCTGTAGAAAATTTAGTTAACAAAATTATTCAGAAGAAGTTGGATGTTGTTTGCGAGGAAATGTCTGTTGAAGAAGCAAAGAAAAATGGGGCTCAAGGAGTTTTTGATTCCAAATATGGGGAAAAGGTTAGAGTTTACTCTGTGGGAGATTTTTCTAAAGAAATTTGTGCCGGACCACACGTCACTAATACTTCTGAGATCGGTAAATTCAAAATCCTAAAAGAAGAGAGTTCTTCTGCAGGTGTTAGAAGAATAAAAGCTGTTTTAGAATAACTAACCAGATAACAAATACCAGCCGTACAATCCTGCAAAAGCAAGGATGGTATTAAATACTACCTTACCCAGGCCTACGCTGATTATAATTCTCCAGAAAGGATATTTGAGAAAACCTGCTGGAACTACTATCAAATCATCTGGAAGAGGAGCGATAGAAGAATACACAAATGCAAAAACCATAAATCTCCATGGTTTTTTTCTTACACTCCAATCGAAAATTTTTTGTAAGAATTTAGGAAGTTTGCCGGAGACTGCTTTTCTTCCACTATATGCTAGAAAGTAAGAAGTAGTATCTCCCATCATGGTCCCAAGCCCGGCGCATAACCCTAAGAGAAAAGGGTTCAAACCAGCCGCACCAAGAGAGATAGTAAAAATGTAATAAGGAAACGGTAAAAAGATTGAGGTCCCACCAATTAAAGCCATTAACCACAAGGTAAAATAAGAATTGCTAATTCCTATCTTATCAACAAGCCTTTCAGGAGAATAAGAAGCTGTTAAAAGAGAATAAAAAATAAAAATCACAAGCAACGCCAAAAAAATGAATAAATATTTCTTTTTCATAAATCTCTCAAGAAAATTTAGTTAATAAATCTTCTTTCTTAACAATTCCCTATTGACTTGTTCTTTTCTCATTGCTTTTTCCGAATTTTTAAGAAACTTTTTTACAAACCAATTTGTTTTTTCTGCTTCTCCGGTAAATGTTTGACACATTCTTCGTATTTCATCTGCTGATTTACTCTTTGGATTATGAATCATTAAAGGTTTCTTATAGAACATACATTGGATCATCTTTTTTTCTTCTTTTATTCTTCCAATCACTGGTAAACTTGAAGTCCATTCGATTTCTTCGCAGTTTAGTTCATATAGTGGATCCCTAATTCTATTAACAATAATCCCTTCGATGGGTGTTCCATTTTCTCTAGCTATTTTTGCTGCTTTAAGACTGGTATTTAATGTTACAGAATCTGGAGTCGTTACAACAAATATCATTTCAGAAGCAGCTACGATTGGGACCATTTCTGAATAATGCGGCGAGGAGTCTAGTATAATAAAATCATATCTATTCTTTATTTTTTCAATAATTTTTTTTAATCTTAAAATGTCGGTCTTATCATAGTGATTTAATGCTGCAGGTACTACATCTACACCATAACTTTCATATACTGCATTTTGAAAACTTGTTCCATTTAGAACATCTTGTAATGAATTTTTATGTGTTAAATCTAGATAAAGCCCCACATTTGGAGCAGATATATTTCCATCTATTAGAAGAACTCGTTTATTAAATTCATTTGCTAAACATACGGAAACTTCTAGCGCAATTGTTGTTTTTCCCACTCCACCCTTAACTGACACAAAAGAAATTATCTTTCCCATTTTTATCACCTTTAATTGATGAATAATTAGTAGTTTATAATTGTTTTGGTTTTGACTCTCTAAACCATTAAAATTATTACAAAGGTATAAAAAAGCTAGATTATTTCGGTTAACTATGCCAACCAAAAAGATTCCTATTAAGAAAGAGAAAAAACCTGAAAAAACTGTAATAAAGTCTAAGACAAAAGTAAAGAAAATTGTATCTGAAGATATTCCTGGGCAAGTTACCTTAATAATTTGTGAGAAGCCACAAGCTGCTGAAAAAATTGCTGCAGCCTTGAGTAATAATTCTGATAGAAAACATAAGGAAAAAAACGGAACCGCTTATTATGAATTTGAGAAAGATGGAAAAGAATTTATTGTCGGTTGTGCTGCAGGGCATTTATTTGGAATAACCCAAAAAGAAGCAAGAGGGCCTTTTCCAAATTTTGATGTAGAATGGACCCCAACACATGAAAAATCTACAGCAGGTTATACTAAGAGATTCTATGATCTGTTAAAGAAACTATCTAAAAAGGTTGATAATTACATAGTGGCTACGGATTATGATGTTGAAGGAGAAGTTATAGGTTGGAACGTTGTTCGTTTTATTGGGGGTAAGAAAGCAGAAGAAACAGTTAGGAGAATGAAGTTTTCTTCTTTAACTAAAGACGAATTACAAAAATCTTTTGGAGAGCTTCAAGATGGACTTAATTGGAGAGAAGCTTATGCAGGCGAAACGCGACATTATTTAGATTGGTTCTATGGAATTAATCTCTCTAGGGGTTTGATGAAAGCTCTTTCTGAAACTGGGAAATTTAGAATTCTCTCAATTGGTAGGGTTCAGGGACCTGCTTTAAAGATTGTTTATGATCGTGAAATAGAGATAAAAAACTTTATATCTACTCCTTTCTGGCAGGTTTTTTTGACTATTAAAGACCATAAGAATCAATTTTTAGAAGTTGAGTATGGAAAGAACATTACAGATAAAAAAGAGCTTCCAAAATTTGAGAGATTAAACGGTATGAAAGGCACCGCAGAGACTGAAATCAAAAAGCAGCTTGTTCCCGTTCCAACGCCTTTTGATTTAACTACTCTTCAAACAGAGTCTTATAAGTTTTTTAAATTAAGTCCTGCCCAAACTTCGAAAGTTGCTCAGAATCTTTATTTAGAGGGATTAATTTCCTATCCCAGAACTTCTTCTCAAAAATACCCCGAGGGAATAAATTTTAAAGAGATCCTGGATAAGCTTAAGAAAATTACTCCTTTAGTCAAATACGCTGTAAATCCAAAACCTAGTGAGGGAAAGAAAACTGATCCCGCACACCCGGCTATTTATCCCACCGGTGAAATAAAAGCTTTAGATGGTAAGGAAAAACAAATTTATGAGTTAATAATGAAAAGATTTATTTCTTGTTTTTCAAAAGAAGCCGTTGTAGATACTAAAAAAGTTAATGTAGATGTTTTAGGAATAAACTTTAACGCTAAAGGTCTTGCTTTTAGTGAGCGAAATTGGACTGCTGTATATCCTACTAGTTTAAAGGAAAAAGAAATCCCTACAATAACTGGGGAAGTGGATATTAAAGAGATAAAAATTCAAGAGAAACAAACTCAGCCGCCTGCAAGGTATAATTCTGCTTCTTTAGTAAAGGAGCTTGAAAAGAGAAATTTAGGAACTAAGGCAACTCGTGCAAATATCTTGGAAACATTATATGATCGAGGTTACGTTAAGGAGCAATCTATAGAGGTAACTCCCTTGGGATTTAAAATCGTTGAGACCTTGGATAAATATTCTCCCATTATTCTGGATGAACAATTAACTCGAGAATTTGAAATTGAGATGGAAGATGTAGCCAGTAAGAAACAAGAAGATGTTGTTTTAGATAAGGCTAAGATTTCTATACTAGGTATCGCTAAGGATATTACTAAAAATTTAAAGTCTATTGGAGAATCTCTTGTTGAAGCAAATAATGAACTAATAGAAACTGAGAAGAAAGAAAGTACTTTAAGTGTTTGTCCTATATGTAAAAAGGGTCAACTAAGGATAATGTACGGAAAGAAGTTTTCTAGATATTTTATTTCATGTAATGCTTATCCAGACTGTAAAACTACCTTTTCTCTTCCTCCGGGAGGTATGATTAAGCCTATTAGAACCGAAGAAGGTATGCCTGAGATGTGCCCCGATTGTAATGATTTTCCTTTAATGTTATCTTTAAAGAAAGGTAAGAGGCCTTGGAGATTTTGTTTTAATCCTAACTGCCCTTCTAGGCAAAAAAACGTAGAGCCGGAATCAGAGACTCCAAAGCCTTAAAAACCTACATAAATATTTACAAATATGGAAGAAACACTTAAAAATCTTGCAATGGCTTATGTTGGTGAGTGTCAAGCCAGAAATCGATATTCTTTTTATGCTTCCAAGGCTAGAAAAGAGGGTTATGAGGTAATAGGTAATGTGTTTCAAGAGACTGCTGACCAAGAAAAAGAACATGCAAAAAGGATATTTGAAGCAATCCAGAGTTTGAAAAAAAATAATTCTTTAAAAATTGAAGCTGAAGTACCTTTAGTTTTAGGAACTACTATTGAAAACTTAAGAGCAGCTGCTGAAGGGGAAAATTATGAGTGGACACAGATGTATCCGGCATTTGCAGACAAGGCGGAAGAAGAGGGGTTAATCGAAATTGCAAATAGATTAAGGGCAATTAAAATAGCTGAAGAACACCACGAAGAGAGATATAAAAAGTTAATAAAACAACTTGAAGAAGGTACACTATTTAAGAAGGAAAAAGTTGTTGAGTGGATATGTATGGAATGTGGTTATGTTCATAGAGGCAAACAACCTCCGGAAAAATGCCCTTCTTGTGATCATGCTAAAGCTTTTTATAAGTTAAAGTGTGAGGAATATTGATTATGAATGATAAAATTTTTAAGTGCGCTATTTGTGGTAATGTTGTAGCTTTGCTTCGTGAAGGCGGAGGGGTTTTGGTTTGTTGTGGTAAGCCTATGAATTTACTTGAGGAAAATAAAACGGAGGGAGCTATTGAAAAACATGTTCCTATTATTGAAAATAACCGAGTAAGGGTTGGAAGTGTTGAACATCCTATGGAGGAAGCACATTATATTGAATGGATTGAGGCAACAGATGGTAAGGAAATTTCAAGAGTTTTCTTAACTCCAGGTCATAAGCCAATGGCCGAATTTTCCTTTGAGCCAATTTCTGCAAGAGCTTATTGTAATTTACATGGTTTGTGGAAGAGTAAGGAATAATTTTTATTCAAAAGATTTATAAACGGGAATTAATAAATACCTTCATGAAAAAGACGTTTTTCAGCGAAAAACCTAGAGAAGGAATATTCTCTTTTTTTATTTTTGCAGTTCTTCTTGCCTTTCTGGATAAACTAATGCATCCAGAAGTGGAATGGTATAGAATTATACTTTTTGGATTATTTACTTTTATTCTGATTTGGCTTTTTGCTTTAATCATGAATCACTGGATCTCCCATTTGATTAAGAAAAACCAAAAAGAGATACTAGCCAAGTCTAAGTATTAAATATTTCTAAGTTTCTCCTTAACTCCTATAGGTTCTATTATATTCCATGTTTGTGGGAGGAATTGCAAAGCATATTTTATAGGAAAGTATGGATTGGATAAAATTTTTTATAACTATCCGATATACCTGTGAGCATACTTACTTTCTTAATGTTTAAACAAAAGATATATTTCAATGAGCGCTAAATCTTTTCCGTTCACGTTGGTTTGCTTTCAAAGATTTATGGGAAATTTTGTTAATGCTCTAAAAAACTTCGAGTTTGTTGTTTGGAGTAAAATTTTTTATTTCATTGGGTTTAATTCTGTACAAAATTCGATGAACAATTAAAAAAAGAGGTAGATATTAACAAAATTTCCTGCAAAATTATGCGAGTGAAAGCAGAATAATTTTTCTTTTCCACGAAAAAGACGACGTTCCATCTTTGGAAAACCTTAATAATCTCTGTGTATTGAATTATAAAATGAAATCTCTAATCCAAAAAATAGAAAACTTGAAAAAAGACCTTATTTCGGGTGTTATTTCTAAACGAATGAAAGAGTTTGAAGATTATGGTAGTGAAAAAGAGGACAAGGTTTTTTCTGAACTTTGCTTTTGTTTACTCACGGCTAATTTTCAAGCAGAGAAGTGTATTCAGATTCAAAGAGATATGGGTAGGGGATTTGAAATTCTCCCTCAAGAAGACTTAGCTAAAAAACTAAAGGAAGTAGGGCATAGATTTTGGCCACAAAGGGCAGAAAGGATCGTTTTGGCTAGGGAATGCAAAACAGAATTATGTAGTCTAGTTTTTAAAAAATCTGGGAGAGAGATGAGAGAATGGTTAGTTAAGAATGTTAAGGGTTTGGGAATGAAAGAATCTTCACATTTTTTAAGAAATATTGGTTATAAGGATGTTGCAATAATTGACTTTCATATTATCGATCTATTAGTTAATGAAAACCTGATTAAGAGGCCAAAGACAATTACTCCTAAAAAATATTTGGAGATTGAATCTGTTCTGGAAAATCTTGGAAAAGCGGTTAGATTGAATTTGGCCGAATTGGATCTATATCTTTGGTATCTTGAGACTGGAAAGGTATTGAAATAAATAGTTATTGGAAACCATATAATCTTTTATAGTTGCTTTAATTAGTCTTTTTATGGATTTAATCAAATCGGCAGGTTTATGCTTTCTCTTAGCAACGGTAAATAATTCGAATTCTCAAGAAAACTTCAGAAATATTTTAGATAAATCTTATCAGGTTGTATCTTCTTGTACTTCTTCTACAAATTCTAATCGTCGTGTTAGCGATTCTTTAAGGGTTAACTCCTTGGAAGAATTTGATTTAGTTATGGATACAATCCCTAAATTTTCTCGGGAAGATGCATTAAAGATTCAGACTGTTTATCTTGGCAGGCTGAAGATGAATCTTGAAAGCCATATGGGTGCTCTAAAAAAAGATCCGTCTACCCTGGCAAATTTGCCTTACTCTTCATTGATCTCTGATTTGGAGAATGCCAAACGTTGGTTTGAAATAACTGGTAATCAAAATGAAGTTATTTCAGATTTAGAGAAGAAACTTTCTATGATCCCATATGAAACTCAGATGGCCATTGCTGAAGAATATATATCTAAAAATGTTTATCCTTTGGGAGTGTTAAGGTCTTATTCTTTAGCCACTAAAGAGCTATTGGACCATCCCAATGTTAAGCAGTTTGAACATCTAGTTCGGACACGCAAGGGCTTGGAATTTGTTAAGCAGGCTTATTCTAATCTAGACAAGGATACTAGGGTTTTGGTTAATCAGGAAGCTAAGAAACTTTCCGGACTTCTTTTGGAATTTAAAAATGTTAAGTTACCTGAGTAATTTGATCGATCTTTAGATTTTTTTCAGGGGTTTATCTATATTTTAAGCTAAGATTTATAAATACTCTAAAATTGATTAGATCATGATCATTAAAAAAATATTCAATAAAGAGTTTGATGAAGAAGTTCATTCTGATTTTTTGAAATTTGGTAAAGGGGAATTTCAAGATAAGTATTTGATTGAGGCTAAAAAACAAAAAGATAAATGGATAATTAAAACAGGTTCAGAATTTGCAAATCACTTTGTTAAAATGTTGTTAAAAAATGTTTCAGGGGTTATTCCTATGAAGGGAGTTATCGTGACTACTTTAAAACTTGAAGGTGAAATTGGTTTTCCTATAAAGAAGGTTGGAAATTTTCAAGGAGTTAGAAAGATCGAAATA
>CAZKBE010000019.1:0-14153 GCA_964551115.1 Candidatus Woesearchaeota archaeon | reverse complement strand
GGAGCAATGGTTTTATCTAATAAAGGTCTTGTTTGTATAGATGAATTAGAAAAGATGGATGAGAATGACCGAAGTACGATGCACGAAGCAATGGAACAGCAATGCATGCTACCTGATTTTAAGCTTTTATTATCTAATGGGGACGAAGTAGAGATAGGCCCATTTGTCGACCAGTTAATGGATAAAAATAAGGCTAAGGTATATCTTGGTAAAGATTGTGAAATTCTTCCAACAAATAAGGTTGAACTTTTATCCACAGATTTTGTTAAACATTTTCCAATTAAAGCGGATAGAATTAGTAGGCATTTGGCCCCAAAAGAGTTTGTGAAAATTGTGTTGTCTAATGGTAGAGAAATTACAGTTACTCCCGAACATCCTTGTTGGGTAGTTCGATTTGGAAAATTAGTTACCATTCCTGCTGAAGATCTACACGATAGTGACTTTTTTCCAGTACCTTCTGAAATTGCCATATTCTCAAAAGAGTACAAAAAAGAAAATGATATGTTATGTAAAATTTTGGGATACCATATCAGTGATGGCTGTTACGAATTAAATAGGGGTAAGAAGACAGGCATCCAGTTTTGTAATAATGATGAAATTTTAATAAAGGATTATCAAAGTGCCATACAGTCCTATTTTGGCAAAAAACCCGTAACAACAAAAAGAGGAAAACAGTTTTATGCAAGAGTTATTTCTAAAGATATCTTGGAAAAGATCGATTCTATGGGTGGATTTTTATTAGAGAAAGGAGATAAAAAATGTATACCTGAAGAAACAATGAAACTTCCAAATGAAAATTTAAAGTATCTAATTAGATCCTTATACGATGGAGACGGTTCAGTAATATTTCAAGAAAGAAATGGTTGTAGAATTTCCTTTGTTTCACAAAATAGAAAGTTAACTGAACAGATCTCAGATGTTTTATTAAGATTTAGTATAATATCGTCAATTTTTTGGGATAAAAGTTCAAAAGTTTTTAGATTAGATGTATCCGGTCAAGAAAACTTGTCTAGATTTTTATTAAATATAGGATTCTTATCAAAAAAGAAAAAAGAAAGACTTGAACAGTATTTAGAGATAAAGAAAACATATATAACTATTACAGATATTGTTCCAAACTGTACAGATAAGATCCATGAGATCTATAAAAAATTAAAAATTCCAACGAGTGAGATAGGTCATTCTATTGATTTAGGTGTTGAAAAACAAAGATTATTCCTACAAAAATTAGTTATAATTGCAGAAAAGTATGCTATTCAAAAACAACAACAAGAGATTTTAAAAGAAATAGTAGACCTAAAGAAATTAGCATTTGGTTATGCAAGATGGTCAAAAGTTAAAAAAGTTTCCAGGGTTAAGAATATTGGAATCAAATGGGTGTATGACGTTACCGTTGAACCTTACCACTCTTTTATTTCTAATGGCATGATTTTACACAATACAGTTACAATTTCTAAAGCAAATGTTCAAGCAAGTCTAAAAGCCCAAACTGCCGTTCTTGCAGCAGCAAATCCAAAGTTTGGAAGATTTGATCCAACGGATATGATTGCTAAACAAGTAAATCTTGCTCCCTCTTTATTAAATCGTTTTGATGTTTTATTTATATTAAGAGACTTACCAAATAGAGAAAGAGATGAAAGAATAGCTGCACATGTTTTATCAGAGCATAAACAAGATGTAAAATTAGATATAATTGATAGAGATCTATTAAGAAAATATATTGCTTATGCTCATCAAAGGTATCGTCCAGTTTTAAGTTCGGAAGCTGCAGATAAAATAAAGAAATTTTATGTAGGCCTTAGAAATCAATCAACCTTTGCAAACAATGAAACTGCAAATAAACCTATTCCGATATCTGCAAGACAGTTAGAAGCTCTTGTTAGGTTAGCTGAGGCAAATGCAAAAGCAAGATTAAGTAAACATGTTACAGTAGAAGATGCAGAAAGAGCAATAAAACTTGTTCAATATTATATGATGCAAGTGGGTTATGATGAAGAAACAAAAAGTTTTGATATTGATAAGATCTCAGGAAATCCAGCATCTAAACGAGGTAAAGTATTCATTGTAAAAGACTTGCTAGCAGATTTAGAGATTAGACTAGGTAAACTAATACCTCAGGAAGAACTTGAAAAAGAGATTGGCGATAAGATGAAAAAAGAAGAATTAGAGGAAGCAATTGATAAATTACTTAGAACCGGAGATATATTTAGACCTAGAAAAGGATATTTACAAAGAGTCTAAACTTCATCCCCACAATCTTTATAAAACATCAAAGAGAAGGAATAAATATGGTTATAGAACTTAACGAAACAAAGAAGAGGAATACGGCCTATAAGTTAAGAATTGGTGATGTTTTGAAAGGTAAACCTATCATTCAGGATGGAAAATTCTTATTTTTAGAGATAGGAGACAAGAAGGTAGTTAGGGTAAATATTATAGCGAATGTAATCGATAAGTATGTTTCCGATGGAGAGAAGAAATATGCTGCACTAACGGCTGATGACGCATCGGGGCAGATAAAACTTAAATCTTTTGGAGAAGATATTGCATTAATCAAAGATTTATCACAAGGAGACACGATACAAATAATAGGGGTTTTAATAGATTACAATGGGGAACTATATATTCTACCTGAAATTGCTAAGTCTGTAGACCCTAGATGGCTTTTAGTAAGAAAATTAGAGATACAAGGATCAAGAAAAGACATGCCTTTGCCTTCTAATGCTCCCTTAAGGGATACATTACTTGAAAAGATAAAAGACGCAGAAAAGGAAGATGGAATAGATATAGACAAGATTATCATGGATACTGATTCTGCTCCGGCTATAATTAATGCTGAAATAAAAAAGCTAATAGAAGAAGGCCTAGTATATGAACCAAGACCTGGAAGATTAAGGTATCTTGGCTAAATAAATATTTCTCTCAAAAATCAAGTTTAAAAAAATTTAAGATGGAAAAACCGCAAGAAATCTGTAGGGATATCTCGCTTTTGGAGAAATTGCTAGTTAATTTTGCCCTTCCATTTGACGTTACTTATCATAGTATTAAGTCGCAAATTGTAAAAAATAAGTATAGTGAACAAAGCGTTTTAGAGAGGACTAAACAAATATGGTCTGGCAAAATCATGAAATATGATAAATTATTAACAATTAAGAAGAAACATGGCGAAATCCCGCCAAGAATAAGAGAGATATGTAAAGACACTCCTTGCGGATATATGAGATTAATGCTCACTTATTTTCATTAAACTTATAAAGTTGGTTTTTTTATGGACTATATGAAAAAGGAAAGTTATAACTTAATTATGGGTATGTTAATTCTTTGCTTAATTATACTAGTAGTTAGTTTAATGATCCTTGATCAACAAGATGCAATCCCTCAATTGAGCCCTAAAGAAAAAGAAACACAAAAATTTATTGAATGTGTAAACAAAACAGGCCTACAATTGTATGGTAAGTTAAACTCTCAGGTTTTTTTAACTCAGAAAGAAGAGTTAGGAGATTTGTTTGATAAGATCCCATTTGTTGATTGTTTGGAAGACAAAGAGGATTGCATGGGAATATTGCTTGTTCCTGCTTGGAAATTAAACGGTCAGATATATTATGGTTCCTTTTCTAAGGAAATATTAATTAAATTAATGGAGTGTGAATAAAATGGGCTATGAAATAAAAGTAGACAAGGGAAAATGCATCGGTTGTGGAAGTTGTGAGGCTATTTGCCCCAAAACATTTACCTTGAAAGATGGAAAAGCAATAGCAAAAAAGGCTAGGGTAGATAAGATAGACTGTGAAGAAGAAGCAAAAGACTCTTGTCCTGTCGGCGCAATATCTATTGCAAAAAAGTAAATTCGAAAATAAATAAAAGGAGGTAAAAATGCAAGAAATAAAAAAGATTAAAACAATGTCTTTAGCAAAGATAGCTATGCTTTTTGGAGTCTTACTTGGAATTCTTTATGGAATTCAGATGGTATTTGCTTCTACTAGAAGTCCTTTGACATTTGCAGAAGCTACAAGCTATGCAATCCAAGATCCGACTGTTGCAGTACCCGCTTATCTAATTGCACTTGGCTGGTGGAGCTTAATAATTGCGCCAGTTATGATGGGTATAAGCTACTTTGTTGCAGGGATAATTATAGCATGGCTATACAACATGTTTGTAATGGCTGTTGGCGGAATAAAGATAGACTTAGTTGAAAAAGACGTTAAAAAGAAGAAATAATTTTTTATTAATCTCTTTTATTTTTTAGAGATTTTTTATTTTTTTAGAACAGATATTTACTCTAGCCTTTTTGGTGTAGAATTAAATCTCCCAAGGTATTTTAGAGGTCTGTGGGAGTATAAGGTTATACCGGTTGTGGGAACTTCACGGCTTGGAAGAGTACGACTTAAAATTGATTCGAAGTCTACCAATGTCGTTGGAACGTATTCCATACTCAATATAGTTCTATTTTGTTCTTGTTCTACCATCTAATATTTAGGTTTCCTTACATTTAAAGTCTTTCGGTTATTAGAATCCTAGAGTCTGATTAAATTCTCCGGCTAGATTTTCAAGCATTTTTTCTTTTACTTTTTCTATATCTTTTGCTAGAGTTTTTTGTCCTAACAGCCAAGAAAGCTTCACAAATGCTGTTTCTGAAAGCATATCCTTTAAAAAAATAAGCCCTGTTTTTTCTAATTCTCTACCTGTAGAATAAACATTAGGATTTAAGGCTCCATTAATTGTCTGAGCTGCACCACAAATAATTATCCCCTTTTCAATTAAACCTTTTATAGTCGGTAGCCAGTTATTTTCTGAGTCTTTCGCAGGAGATTGACCTAGACCAAATAGTTCTAAAATTATTCCTTTATAGCCTTCTTTTTCAAGATAATCTAAAATCTTCGGATCTTGCCCAGGAGTAATCTTAATTAAAGCAACTTTATCCGAGACAACATTAATTGCCTTTACTTTTTTAGAGCTATCTCTTGCATTAAATCCCTTTAAAATCTTGAATTCATTTTTAGAGATTTCTGCAATTGCCTCTGAGTTGATTGGGTGAAAGGTATCTCTACGGGAAGCATGCATTTTTCTAACTTTTGTACCTTGAATAGCTAAACAGAATTCATCATTTAGGTCCTTATGTCCTACAATGGCTAGTTCTGCTATATCGGATATGGCATATCTTGCAGCACAAATTAAATTAAGGTGAGCGTCTGTTGAACCTCGATCAATACTTCTTTGAGAATATGTTAGGGCAACAGGTTTGTTTAATCTGCCCAGCATAAAAGAAAGTGCAGAAGAAGTGTAATGAAGAGTATCTGTTCCATGAGTTATAATTACTCCTGAAATAGAATCTATATTTAGTAATTCTTCAGTAATTTCTGCAAGTTTCTTCCAATCTTTTGGGCCCATATTTTCCGAGAATTTCATAAATGGTTTTTCAATTCTAGAAATATTGCAAAACGTTCCCAATTCTGGAGCAATATTTAATATTTCTTCTGCATCTGTTGAAATAACTGCTCCCGTTTTTGGATCAAGTCTTGAAGAGATTGTTCCGCCAGTAATTATCATGGCAATATTTGGTAATCCTTTTGTTTCTTTAACTGGCTTAGTTTCTTTCTTTTTTTCATCAGCATTCTTAATTACCTTAATATCTAATATCTCTCTTTCTCTAATTCCTATATTATACCCTGAGGACAGTTTTAGAAGTATTATTTCACTTGTATAGCTTTCCAATATGATCCCTTCCCATTCTTTGTCTTTTGTTCTAATTATAACTTTGTCTCCAATGCCCAACATTTTTTCAGTTACCATAATTTTTATAAGTTAGAAGCATATAAAAGGTTTTACTTTGTAAAATAATAATGGTTAGTTTAATAGAATAACAATTCCTA
Source organism: Candidatus Woesearchaeota archaeon (assembly GCA_964551115.1). Taxonomy (GTDB): domain Archaea; phylum Nanobdellota; class Nanobdellia; order Pacearchaeales; family GW2011-AR1; genus CAKZRD01. The sequence continues at coordinate 8,283 of CAZKBE010000019.1, read as the reverse complement.
TAAACCTATAATCTCTAGGAATCATATGGAACAATTATGTATTCGATGCAAGGGAAAGGGACTTTGCGGAAAAAGATGTAAGATTTTAGATAAATTTATGGATAATTCTCCCAAGGTAAAAGAACACTTTTCCGGTTCTTCCCCACCTGAGATCTTTGTTGGCAGAGTAGACCACCCAAATGTCTTTTGTGGAGTCTTATCTCCCAATGAAAAAGGAGATACTGCAAAAATGTCATTACCTGAAGAGTGGGTTAAACAAAATTCTTCAATAGAAGAGATATTAGGATACAGATCTCAAATGATTTATGCTAGAAATAAAACAAATATAAAATCTTCAAAGAGTATAATTAATCTAATTCAAAGCTTAGCAATGACTGCAAAACCAACTTCTACAGAGTTTTTTCTTGAAAAAAAACCCTCTCAAACATTTACAGCCTCTAAATTATTTACGATAATGGCTAATCCTGCACCATTAAAAAAGGCAATTATAGAAGATAATCTATCTGTTCCAAATAAGGTAGATAATCTTGTTGGGGATTTTGATGCTAAATCACTTGATGCGGTAAATGAACTTTACTCTTCTAGTATTGGAATAAGCCATATACAAAAACTATTTTCTAGCGGGTTACTTGGAATAAAGAAAAATAGGAAGATGGTTCCAACCCGTTGGTCTATTACTGCTGTAGATGATATAGTTGGAAAAGAGATATTGAACAAAATAAAGCACTATCCACAATTATCTGATTTTGAACTGTTTACAGAATATTATAATGGTAATCACTTCGAAATACTTTTACTTCCAGGAAATTTTGAATTTGAGGTTATTGAAGTTGCCTTTTCCGGAAGTTTATGGTCTGGTTCTAAGACAAGTTTTTGCCATGACTATGAATCTTTTTTCGGAAGAACAAGTTATGCTTCCGAGGTTGTTGGAGCATATTATGCAGATAGGCTTGCTACTATCGAATATTTGGATAAAATAAAAAGACAAGCAAAAATTATTGTTTTTCACGAGGAGAGAGAAGAATATTATGCTCCTCTAGGTGTTGGAATAATTAGAGAGTCAATTAGAAGAGCTATGACCAAACAACCAGAGAGATTTTCAATATTAAAAGATGCATTAGATAAAATGAAAACAAGAGTTAAATTTGATTGGACAGAATATATGAATAATTGCAAGATCCTTAAGGACTATTGTAAACAAAAAAGTTTGTGGGAATTTTAATAATGTCACAACAATACTTATAAGCCTTAAGATTTATCGAGCTTCATGGACTTAACAACAACCCTGAAGAAATTAGAAAAACCTGCTATAGACTTGTATCACTGGAGAGAAGAAGATAGACCGCCAGAGTTTGCCCAATATCGCCTAGGAGAAGATACAATTTTAGATATCTCAAAAGACATCGAAGGACAATTTCTGAGGGTATTTAAGGAGGATAAATTTGCATTTTCGATAGAAGAGAAAGGGATGATTCAGCTCTATGAAACACTATGGGAAGCGGACATTAGGTTAACTAGAGAACAATACTCCCAGACATTACTAGATGTTTATAACCAAGTCTCTGAAGCTGAAAAAAAAGGGATAATTGTTGATAAATCCCCTCCACAAATTGTAATTAGGCATTACCAAGATACTGGGAGGAAACAACATATAGATAATCTCCCAATTTTAGAAGAAACTAATACTTCTTACCCATTAAGAGAACTTAATGGAAGCATAGAAAAACTTTGTTCGGACAAACATTTTGGTGATTTTCATGATATGTATGTTACCTTTTCTTGTTTTTCAAAGGGACTATCAGATCTAGAAAATCAAATAATGCACCTTCCATCATTTTTATTGGGATCTAGTGGATTAATTTGTTACGGATTGAGAAGTTTTAGAGATGGTCCGTGGGATCCTAAAAGAGATTATGTAACCGTTGAAACCCATCAACCTGTTAAACCAGCCCACATTTGGAAATTAATAAGTGAGCTATATAAAAAAACATCTCGATTCCCAGATTTTTTTATTTCAGAAGGATTGGTAAAATTATTAAGAGAACCAAGTTCATCAGAATAGCGAAAAGAGGAGAAAGTATTAGAGTAAACAAAAAAGGGGAATTTAATTAACCATAGAAAATCAATAATCCTTCAATTATTGCAGCTAATAGAAGTAAGGGAAGTATGATTATAACAAAAGTCTTTAACGATTCATCGAGATTATTAATTAGGCTTTTTGGCTTTGTTAGTATTTCAATTCCAATCTTTAAACCAAAACCTATAGATATTAAGACTGCGGGTAGTTCAAATATTCCGTGTGGAAGAATTCTCCACATCTCAAAAAAAGAATACTCTTTTGTAACCATTTGGGCAACAAATCCTATTAGATAACCATTTGTCATAACAATAATTAGCGAAAAGACTCCAAAGAACACTCCTAAAATGATTGCAAACAGGCTAGCCCTTGCATTATTAAAAAATATAAGGCCAATTGTCTGCCATAAATTTAAGCCTTCAAAAAGATTTCTTAACTCCGAGATGATACCTAAAATAGCATCTTCAAAAAATGGAAAGTTAAATCCAATAAACGAGAACAATAAAAAAATAAATACCACTAGGAATATATACTTTTTACTTTCTTTTATAAAATCTAGACTGTTTTTAATTATTTTCATGAAAAAGCTCTAGAGATCATTTTAGTTTTTTTAGGGTATTTGTGTTTAAGATAGGATCCGTATAGAAGTCCAACTAAAAGACCTCCAAGATGTGCAGAATTTCCAATAGGTAAACTCACAAAAAGACCTATAATTACTAAAGGTATTATTGCAACTAATGGTAACATCCAGAAAGGCAGTCTTAAAGGAAGAGAGTATTTACTTAGATTTGGATTAAAAGAAAACATGGTGTATATAGAAAAAAAGATGTATATATTAATAAATACTGAAATTACTTCTAATATTGGTTGGGAAAAATTAAAGATTACTGGTAAACTAGCATTAATAATAATTGCAATTATTGGGCCTCCGATTAAATACACTTTGTTGTTTGGAGTTAACATGGCAAGTACTCCTAATAAACCAAATATAGCTCCCGAAGCGCCAACAGCGGGAATTAGAGAACCTCCAACTATTCTTACTCCTATAAACGTAGTCCCAAAGAAGAATGCAAGGGTAGCATAAAATATTCCTGCAAGACATCCAGATAGTATATAGAATATTAAGAATCTTTTTTTACCAATAATCCTTTCTAAAAAACCTCCAATAAAAAATAATGAGGCCATATTTGCAAGAAGATGAAATGGTTGAAGGTGCAAGAACATACTTGTAAACACCATCCAGAATTTTCCGGCGAAAAATGCTTTAGGTATTAACATTAAATTATTTTGAATAAACTCTCCTGCTCCAAAAGAAATCGCAATCCATGCGGAAATGAAAAAGAATACATTTGCAAATATAATCTTAAAAGTCATTGAAAAATTGAGTAAAGAAAATAAACTCTGAGATTTTTCTCTTTTAACTTGATTTTTTATTCCCGAATATCTATTGTCAAATTTCTTTTCAAACCAAGCCATCTTACTTCCTCTTACTAGCAGCTGGTTTAGCTTTTTTTAGAACTGGTTTTTTGGCTACCTTCGTTGCTTTTTTAATCTTAGCAGGTTTTAGAGCATTATTTTCTTCTTTTTCTTTCTTTCTTTGTAATTTCTTAGCTTCTTTTTCTGCTTGTTTTTCTTTTTCCTGTTTCTTTTGTTTAATAATCTTCTTTTTCTCTTCCTCTTCTTCAATTACTTTGATTTCTTCTTTTATGCTATGAAGATCTCTTTCTCTTCTTATTATTTTATTTTTCAAGTCTTTTATTATTTGTGTGTTGTCTGCAAGTTCATATAAATCTGCACATTCTTCACAGGAAAAATCATGCTCTAAAGCTTTCTCTTCAGTTAATTCAATGTTACAGGTCTTACAAGTATAAAATCTACTATTTTCCCTGGAATCGAGAATTTTTTGAAGATCGGCTATATCTTGCAGTATATCCGATTCTATTTTAAGTAAACATTTGTAGATATCTAGTGTCCAAAAATAAATATACCAACCTTTTCTTTTATCTTTCTTTCGTATAAACGAAACAAGTCCTTCTGCAGAAAGTTTGTAAAGGATATTTCTAACCTGATTTATTGTTAAATCCATCTTTTTTGCAATTAGAAACTCATTTACATCCCTCTTAGAATATAATATATCTACAATTGGTAAAGATGCAGGGCTCGCAACTTTCTCGATAAGATGTTTAAGAAAATTTGTTTGCATAGATATTTATAAAAATTACGTCTTAAATACCTTTCTATTGATCTTGTTGTCATTTTAAAATTAATATAAAACTATAAAAAAGGACTAAACAACCAGTTCTTATGGCTTTATTTAAAAAAAGGGATGATTTTGATAGTCGAGGAATTCCCACACTTCCAGATTTTCCAGTAGAGCAACGAGAATTACCTTCTTTACCTAAGAATTTTAATGAAGATTTTAACAGGAACATTATAAAATCTGCAATTGGTGAAGATTTTGAAAGTTCTGTTGGTGATGATATGGAAGATGGTAGCATTCCTTCAGTACCTCACGAAGAGAAACCACTGATTCCATCAATAAGAGTGGAGAGCTCAATGATTAGCGAACCTGAAGTAAAGAAAAAAGAGCCAAGTATTATGGAAGGTCCAGAATCTATTTTTGTAAGAATTGATAAGTTTAGATCCGCTAAAAAAGAATTATCCGATATAAAGAAAGGTTTATTAGAAGTTGAAGCAATAATCAATAAAATACGTGAGATAAAATCTAAGGAAGATAATGAAGTTAGTGAAATTAATTTAGGTCTAGACAATCTCAAAAGAAAGGTCGGTGAAATAGACTCCTTGGTTTTTGATAAGGTTTAAGATGGCTGATAAAAAACTTATTTATGTACGATTCGTTAGGCCAAAATATATTGGCGGTAAATCTGAACTGTTAAAAGTTCAAATAGAAATTCTTCAATTAAAAAAATTAATGAAAGATTTAACATTAACTCGAGCAAAAAAAATCCATTATAAAAATATGCTCGAAGAAACAGTTATGGGATTAAGAAGTAGGATAAATCGCCTTGATCAATTGATGCCAGATGATGATATATCCAGTATAAAAGAATCAAAAATTCCAGTTAAGAAAAAAGAAATTAAAGAAAATAATAATGTTGTAAAGGTTGAGCAAAAGCCGCAAAGAACACTTGACAGAGACGATATTGAAGAAGAGTTACTGAGAATAAAGCAGAAATTAAACCTATTGAACAGAGTATAAATACTTAAAAAGCCAGTATTTCTATAATTTTTATGGAACAAAGAGATATCGTGATTGTTAATGCAGTAAGTGACATATTAGAATTGAAAAAGAATAATCCCTATAAAATAGATGATGAACTTATAGCATTATTAATGGAAAAGAATCGAACAAGATTTAGAGGTGAAGCTAAACTTCTGTTAATTAGTTGTGCAAATAAAGCTTTAAAATTCAAGGTTAAGAATCCATCTATTGGACCAAAAGAACTAACTCAAAAGTTATTGAATGAAGAGCTGGAATTAGCTAAACAGAATAGTAAAAATTAATCTTTAGTAAATTTTATTTTTTTAAATTTTTTATGGTCTTCTTAAGATAAACTATTTCTCCTAAAGAATATAAAAATCGAGGAATTAAAGTAAAGTTTGAGATAAAACCATTTTTATCATATCTGGATTGAATATGTACTTTCTCTTTTACCTTTGGTAAAACAAGTAAATATGTTAGTATTCTTCCAAAACCAGAAATTAAAAATACCATGAGTATAGGATTCCAGAAGTTAATCGAAGCTATTAATCCACCAAGCATTGCTCCTAAGAATATGCTAAAGCCATTAAGTACATTCATATAAGAAGAACATAAAACCATCTTTTCCCTAGTAACTGTCCTTAATAAAAAGTTAGAAGAAGCTAAATTAAATCCACTCCAACCAATTCCTGAGAGGATTTCTATTGGCAAGAGGATTAACACCGTCAGGAAAATATTATTTGTTAAACTAGACATAAAATAAACAATAGGTACAAGACAGATAAATGCTCCGGTTAACTTCATTACCTTTATATTCCCTAAGCTGTCTGAAATTTTGCCCCAATAAGACATAGTTAAGATACTTGCTATAGGCATTATCATAGTAAGAGCCATATATAATGTATAGTTGAAACCCTTATCTTTTAGAAGATATACTGCAAAGAATGGCGAAGCAATCGCAACAGAGAAATTAATTAATGCAATAAATAAAACAAATCTACCAAAATTATTAAAGGGCATATTGCTAAGAAATTTATATAAGCTAAAATAAGAACCTTCTTTCTCGTTAAATTTAGGCTCATATTGTTTAGTAAATAAAAACCCCGATATTCCCCTAAATAAAAAGGAAAAGAAGAATAGGATAAAAAAGCCATACAAAACCTCTATACTTTTTAGATAATCTAATAACAATCCGGCAATTATCATGCAAATAAAAGCAATCGTGCCTGCAATTTTATTTCTTTTGGCAAAGTATCTACCTAATTGATCTCCGGGAACAATATCTCTCATCCACGAGGTCCAAGCAGGTCCAGCGAGTGCACCTGATAGAGTAAGACCGGTGTATAGGGCTAGGAAAATAATCATAGGAAAATTACTCGTAGCTTTTGAATTTATAAATAAAATTCCAGGTATTAGAAGCATTAACCAAAATATTGTTTGTAAAAATACTGCAAATACTACTAATTTTTTACGACTATATCTTCTTAAAATAGCTGTAGTAAATAATTGGGACAGATTTCCTAAAAGAGATGGTATCGAAGTTAACAAGCCAATCATAGAATTTGAAGCGTTTAGTGCAATAGCATATGGAGCAATATTTCTAAGTCCGAAGCCATCACTTACCGAATATGCACTTGCTTCCCAAATACTTGTATTTCTAGCTTTTCTTTTTTTTGACTCGATGATTTTTTCACTTCTAGACGTCCGATTTTTTTCCATTGTAGTTATTGCCAGCTATAACTTGAAGAACTTCCAACACCCGATTTTCTTTCTAGAAGTTCAATTCTTTGTTCTAATTTATAAATTTTATTATCTAATTCTTCTATTTTTCGAGTCATATCTCTTCTTTCTTGCTCCATACTCGAAGAATTTGCCGAACCAAGTGTACGATTATCTGAGGGATTATCTATAAAATTAAAAAAACCAGGAGATGAGCTTGTAGTTTGTGACTCTTCTTTAAGAGGCGTTTGACTAGTTGAATTATTAGGTCCCAAATCAATGAATCCATTTCTATCTGTCTCTATTTCCACTTCTTTTTTAGGTATCCTTATCAATCCTCTTCTTTGAAGATCTCTTAGGTCAACATCTTTTTTTCTACGAAATAACATAGTATTAAGAATAAATATCTTTATTTAAATGTTTTGAAATGTATATATTGAAATAAAATAGGACAAACAGAAAATCTAATAAAGGGTCAAATTTATTCGAAACCTATGAAACAGATTAAAAACCAAGAAGTAATCTCATTCTAAATGACAACAGATATAGGAAAATTAGAAGATTTAAGTGTTGAAACAGGGTTAGTATGGACTGATGGGACCGGATTTCCTTTTTGGTGCAATTCTTTGTTTATCCAAGCAAGACATTGCATTACGCCGGATAATGCAAAAGATCATTATTGGGGCATTGACAAACAAACGCCATTTCATTTTCTTGATATGCCTGCCGAGTGGCTGATAAAAAGAGCACCAGATATAAACGAAATGATTGGAAATCTTGCAGCATTTGAGAGTTTTGTAAAATTTCAAGGAGGGAAAGTTAAACAATCAGAAGCATATAGCCGAGGAGTAGGGATTCTTGCCGATATTCAAGGTGCAAGGGAGTATTGGCAAAAACAAAGAGAATGTGTATTAAATTTTGTTGAAGCAGAAGGAGTAGACCCCCTTACAGATTCACGAAAGGGTAAGTTTATTTGGTCCTATGCTATTTGTTATACTAGTGAACAAGGGAGAGATGATATTTTTAGAAGTTATGAAAACAAGAATATTGTCCACCAGGTTGTCCTAAATAAAAATAGGCTGAAAAATCTATTAGGATTTCCAGAAGGTTTTTTCCAGAATCCTTTTTTTAGTTCTGGAGATTATTATTGTCGACCTTCTTTTTTTGCAGGATTTGATTCCGAATGGGAACAGATTAATCCCAAGTTTAGGAAATCTGCTATGGAAAGTAGAAATATAGAAAGGGGTCTACCGCATTGTGTTAT
>CAZKBE010000018.1:11653-15598 GCA_964551115.1 Candidatus Woesearchaeota archaeon | reverse complement strand
TCTCTTGTTCTGATAATGGTGACGGTATCTCTATTTTGAGTTCAAATCTTAATAATTTTGACCTTGTAAGTTTGTTTTTAAATCAAGCTATGGGTTTATATCTTTTTTCTAGTGTTAATAATACTTTTAATAATCTTCAAAGTTATGATAACTCGAATTTTGAGGTTTATAGTCATAATTTAGCTAATAATTATTTGAAATATAATAATTCTTATGGAGAAATTAGATGGGAAAAAAATAATCTAACAGTTATCGGTCCTTTAGTTTGGTCGGATACCATCTTTATCTTGCCAAATTTTGCTTCTTTTAATCCTGATGGCCAGATTACGCTCAGTAACTTAAATTCTAGCACTACTATAACCTTATTAGATACTACTATTGCCGATGGAGTTGTTCTAAAGGACGGTGTAGAGTGTTTAGACTGTGCTATAATTTCTTCTTTGGGGGATGATTATACATTTAACGTTACTAATTGGGGTAAAAATTATACTATTGGTTTGAATCCGGCACAAGCACAAGAATATTTCACTTTCCAAATAAATACTTCTAAGATAACGGGAACTTCATTTAATTTTAGCGTTGATAATCCAAATTTAACTGTCAATTGGGGAGATGGAAATAGTTCATATCATACTGGGACTGGAACACAAACATTGACACATCTATATCTTTTGGATGATGTTTATAATATCTCTGTAAATGGAACAGCGAATAGAATTGCGTTTTATATTAGCCTTAGTGAACTTTCTAGGAGGGCTTTGGTTGATATTTTAACTCCTCTTTACCCTGCGGTTCAAGGAATAAACAGTTCAAGAGAAATGTTTAGGTCTGCTACTAATTTTTTTAATGCTTCTGAACCTGCTTGGTTTGATGAGGCTTCCGGCAATGTTACTGATATGTCCTATATGTTAAGAACTACTAATTTCAATCAAGATATATCTAATTGGGATACTTCCAATGTTGAAAATATGTCTTGGATGTTTGGTCCTTCTTTTAATCAAGATCTTTCTTCTTTCAATACTTCAAAGGTAAGGGATATGTCTTGGATGTTTTATGATTCTGATAATTTCAATCAAGATCTTTCTTCTTGGGATACGTCTAATGTTGAAAATTTCTACGGGATGTTTGCATTGAGTTCTGTTTTTAATGGAAATATATCCAATTGGAATACTTCAAAAGCTATTGATATGGGCGAGATGTTTGCTGGAGCAGATTCTTTCAATCAGCCATTAAATTGGGATACTTCTAATGTTCAATTTATCTCTCAAATATTCGACGGGAATGATGCTTTCAATCAATCTTTGAATTGGGATCTAACTAATGTAGAGAGTATGTACAGGATGTTTGCCTATGCAAGTAATTTTAACCAACCGTTATATTTTAATACTTCGGGTGTTGTTTTTATGAATTCAGTTTTCCAAGGAGCAACATCCTTTAATCAAAATATATCTAACTGGGATACTTCAAATGTTACTCTTATGAAATATATGTTTAATCTAGCTTCTTCATTTAATCAAGATTTATCTTCTTGGAATGTATCCAAATTAAGCTCTTGGAGGGATGTTTATAACGTTCCTCAGGGGGCAGATCAGATGTTTTCTAGTACTAATTTATCTACTGAAAATTATGATAGAATTTTAATTGGTTGGGCAAATCAATCTCCCAATCTGAACTCTACTGTGTATTTAAGCGCTTTAGGAACAAGTTATTGTCTTGGAGAATCAGCTAGAAACGATACCTTGCTCGGAATACATGGATGGATCATTGAAGATGATGGAAAAAACTGTAGTGGTTTGGAAGAACCTCTTTTCTGTGGTGGTAATGGAACTCTTGTAAGCCCCTATCAAATTTGTAATTGGTATAATTTAAACAATACGAGACTAAATTTAAGTTCTTATTATGTTTTAAATAATAGCTTGAATAGCGAGATGGATGATTATAATGGTTTAGGAAATAATTGGAATCCAATTGGAAACTCTACCGTCGGATATAGATTCGCTGGAACCTTTAATGGAAATGGTTATTCTATCTCTAACTTAACGATCCAGAGAGGAACAACGAATGTTGCTGCTAACAAATATCTTGGATTATTTGGTTATGTTTCTGGTGGGAATATTTCTAATATACATTTGATTAGCGTGAATATAACTGGATATGCTTATGTAGGCGGTCTAGTTGGCTACCAATCTTCTTCCAGCATCACTCACTCTTCTTCCTCTTCTAATTTTACTGGCGGAAGTGACAGCAGTTATTTCGGAGGCCTAGTCGGCGCCCAAGTTTCTTCCAGCATCATTAACTCCTCTTCTACATCTAACCTTGTTGGCGGAATTAACAGCATCAGATTCGGAGGCCTAGTCGGCGGCCAATCTTTTTCTAGTATCATTAATTCCTCTTCCACATCTAACCTTACGGGTGGAAGTGGCAGCAGCCTTTTCGGAGGCCTAGTTGGCTACCAAGTTTCTTCCAGCACAATCACTAACTCTTATTCTATATCTACTCTTACAGGCGGGACTGGTAGTAATGATTTTGGCGGTCTAATCGGCATTCAAGCTGCTTCCAGCACAATCACTAACTCTTATTCTATATCTACTCTTATAGGTGGAGATGAAAGTTACTATTTCGGAGGCTTAGTCGGTCACCAAGTTTCTTCTAACATAACCAACTCCTCTTCAATATCCACTCTAACTGGGGGATCTAATAGTTACCATTTCGGAGGCCTAGTAGGTTATCCATGGTCTTCCAGCATAACCAATTCTTTTTCAACATCTAATCTAACTGGAGGAGATTACAGTTTCGATTTTGGAGGCCTAGTCGGTTCCCAAGAATTTTCCAATATAACCAACTCCTCTTCAATATCCACTCTTACAGGCGGAACTGGCAGCAACCAATTCGGAGGCCTAGTCGGTTCCCAAAATTCTTCCAGCATAACTACCTCTTTAGTTAGAATATCTAATAACGCTACATTACAAAGTAGTACAACTGTTGGTTTGATTGTTAGTTTAAGTTCTAACAGTACTGTAACTAATACTTATGGAACAGTTTATGATGAGGATTATGGAAATATTACTTTCCTTGATTGGAATGTAACAAAAGCAAATGGGGGAAATTTACTTGATTATTTAGCTATTTCTAATGGCGTTATTAGTGCAAATTTAGATGAAGTTCCTAGTTTTGCTAAACCTGCAGAAATTGTTTTTAAGAATGTTTATGACTCTAGCTATCCTCTTAAATTGCTCAGAATGGGTATAAATGGACAAATTTGTAATGCTACCACTGTTCCTGCTTGTACTAACTCTACATTGCTTAGCTCTTCAGTTGCTAGATTTAATGTGTCTACGTTGGGTAATGGTAATATAACCTTAGGATTACTTGCGCTTGCAAGTGTTAATGTTTCATTAAATGATGGTTGGAATTTAGTCTCTATTCGATCTGGCTTGGAATTAACTGAAGAAGCAAATGTTACAATTCCTTTAGATTCTGGTTGGAATTTAATTGGTACAAGTTCTCCCTATATGAATGAAAGTACTTTTGTAGATATTGCCGTTGTAGATAATAATTCAGTAAAAACAAGTTGGAATGAGGCAGCTATGGCAGGCATTGTTCAAAGATATCCTGTATATTATGAGAATAGTCCTAGTTCCAAGAAATATAAATTTGTCGGTTTAGCAGGTCAAGAGAATAAATTGGCAGATGGTAAAGGCTATTGGATCTATAATTCTCAAGAAAATAAAGTTAATTTGACATTAAAAGGAGTTGGAGGAACACCAAAAGGAAATACTTTTGTTTTGAAAGACTTGATGTTTAGAAATGATACGAGTGGAGAACTAAAGAATATCAGTAATGCTGTAAGGGCTGGATTACCTACCGGAGTTGTTCCAATAGGGATAAACTATAACGGTTGGTTTGGTTATTCAAACTTAATTGAAGATGGGGTGGTTGCCAAAT